>NZ_LZGV01000013.1:0-110503 GCF_001690265.1 Gilliamella sp. HK2 | reverse complement strand
TATGATTTCTTCCTGAAGCTGGGATTTTAAGCTCAGTTCGGCAAACATCTGCTTAAGCTTGCGGTTTTCCGCTTCGAGTTCTTTTAGACGTTTGATGTCTGAAGTTTCCATACCGCCATATTTTTCTCGCCATTTATAAAAAGTTGAATTACCCATGCCATATTTACGGCACAGCTCTTTAACGGGAATACCCGCTTCAGCTTCTTTTAAAATAGCTACGATTTGATGTTCAGTCATTTTTTTCATCATTAAATCCTCTTTACTTTTATCATAGAGAATTTTCTACTTTTTTGCTGTACTATTTTAGGGGGATATTTACAAAATTGTATCTATTTTAAAAGAATCTGAGGCTGATATTTCTGTTAAAGTACGGTGCTGTAAATAGGGCAAGGGTAATTCAACTTTTTATAAATGGCGGGAAAAATACGGCGGTATAAAAATTTCAGACATCAAACGCTTAATTTTGTTATGGATAAGCTGATGAAAAATTGATATCGATTCGTTTTCGAGCATTCAGCGTAGTAAGTGTCTTTTTTGTTTTAAAGCAAAATCATAAAAAAAACAATAAAATCAATGGTTGTTTTAATTTCTTGTTGTTTCGCTCACAATGCTTTATTTGCTTGGTTGTTTACAAACATAATCCTAAACACTACACTAATTAATGTTCTCAACGGGGTGCCTGAGGGCTGAGAATGTTAGATCGTTAAATTAGCATAACCCGTCGAACCTGAACTGGATCATGCCAGCGGAGGGATTTGAGTTATTATACCTACTCAAACCTTTTGTCTTTTATTTGCTATTTTGGAGGCAAAATGTTTTGTAAAAAATTGTTATTATCTTTGGTATTATCTGTACTTTTTATGGCAAATATTGCAAATGCTACCAACATAAAACCTACCTTGATTGTGTATAGTTACAACTCTTTTATTTCTGAGTGGGGACCAGGGCGGGCAATTGAAAAGGGATTTGAAGCGCAGTGTGGTTGCGAAGTTGAGATTGTTACATTAGGCGATGGCGTGTCGATTTTAAATCGAATGCGTCTTGAGGGCGATAAGACCAATGCCGATGTTGTTTTGGGATTAGACAATAATCTTTTAGAACAGGCTAAACAAGCCAATATTGTTATTCCTCACCAAATCAATAAACCCGATAATTTAAATACCAACTGGTGGGATGATGATTTTGTGCCTTATGATTTTGGCTATTTTGCTTTTATTTATAATCAACAAAAAATCAGCAATCCACCACGCTCTATGCATGAATTAGTTGATAATAAAGCCAACTGGAAGATTATCTATCAAGATCCTAGAACTAGCACTCCGGGGTTAGGTTTATTATTTTGGATAAAGAATATTTATGGTGATGATGCCTCATCAGCATGGCAAAAAATAGCTAAAAACACCGTGACAGTAACTAAGGGCTGGAGTGAAGCTTATGGGCTATTTTTAAAGGGTGAAGCTGATTTTGTGCTTAGCTATAGCACTTCACCTGTTGCTCATATTATGAATGATAATGATCATCGTTATGCTGCGGCTATTTTTGATGAAGGGCATTATCGTCAAGTTGAAGTTGCTGGTATTACTAAATATAGTCAGCAACCCGAATTAGCACGGGCTTTTTTGCAATATTTATTGACCCCCGATGTGCAACGTCAATTTGCTGAGAAAAATACCATGTACCCTATTATTAATACATCGTTACCCGAAGCTTTTAAGCAAGTTAAGCCTATAAATAAAGCGCTTGAGTTTGATGCAAAGCAAGTTGAACATAATCAAAAAACGTGGGTACGAGAATGGCAATCTGCCATTAGCAAGTAGTTTTATTTTACCTAATGTTGAAGTTAAGAATATTACTCCCAGGAATTAGCGCTGCTAGCCTGATCTTAATGATATTAGGCGCAGCACTCTTTGCGCTTTGTTTGACTGCGATTAAATTTAATAATTTAGTCGTCTATTTTGATGAGTATTTATTACATGTTATTTGGATAACTTTATTTCAAGCAACATTATCGACTTTATTATCTGTATTATTGGCAATTATCATGGCTAAAGCTTTGTCGATGGTTGATTTTTTAGGTAAAAGATTATTATTGCGCATTATGCCAATTACCTTTATTTTACCGACACTTGTTGTCGTCACTGGGCTGTTGTCGGTTTATGGTAAACAGGGCTTATTAGCGGCTGTTTTCGGTTATTTTGGTGTGCCATTTATGACATCGATTTATGGGTTAACAGGCATTTTACTTGCACATGTATTTTTAAATTTTCCGTATGCTTGCTGTCTATTCTATCGAACGTTAAATAGTGCACCAGTTGAACACAAACAGCTAGCTGCACAATTAAACTTTTCAAGTTTTACTTACTTTAAATTGATTGAGTGGCCATTACTGCGTCGGCAACTGTTCCCGATGGCTGCGCTTATTTTTATGCTGTGTTTTTCTAGCTTTGCGATCGTATTAGCGCTAGGAGGCGGACCAAAATATACAACATTTGAAGTCGCCATTTATCAATCTATTCGTGATTTAGATTTAGCTCAAGCTGTGCTTTTAGCTTGTTTACAGTTTATTTGTTGTGTTTGTTTTATTTGTTTGATGCAAAAATTTACTCATAACAATAACCACCATCAAAAACCTAATACATGCTATGTTAGGCAAAGTTACCGTTTGCCTGTTTCAAATCATTTAGCCTTTTTATGTATGATTATTATTGTTATTGGTGGGTTATTTGTTTTGCTACCGATTATGACCCTACTCATTGAAGGGGGATATTTTTTTCAATGGTCATTTTTAACTGAGTCTTTTCAACAGGCAGTTGTGTTTTCATTATTAATTGCTTTTGGCTCTGCTACTATTGCCATGTTGCTGGCATTGTTATTACTTTATACTAATAGCCGTTTGTTAATTAATCACAAAATACAGTGGAGTAATCAATTAATGTTAGTTGGATCGCTGATTTTAATTATTCCAAGTATGGTATTTTCATCAGGTCTATTTTTATTATTATTTCCCTTTGCGCATAGTTTTATCGTTGTTTGCTTTTTAATTATGCTATGTAATGGTTTGATGGCATTGCCTTTTATATTGAAAAATCTTGCTGTACCTATGTTTGATGTTGTATCGTGCTATTGGCAATTAAGTCAATCGCTTAATATTAATGGCTTTTTTCACTTTTATTTGATTGAATATAAAGCACTAAAAAGATTAATTATCCAGAGTTTTGCTTTATCTGCAATATTATCATTGGGTGATTTTGGTATTATTGCTTTATTTGGTGGAAAATCAGTGACCACATTACCGTATTATTTGTATGAACAAATATCAAGTTATCATTATAAAGAAAGCGCCGTAACGGCCGCATTATTGTTAATCTTATCTTTTAGTTTATTGGTTGTGATGGATTATGATCGAACTAAATCAAATTAATTATCATTACGATAATTTTAAAATGCATTTTAATCTCAAAATTGCAGCAAAAGAAAAAGTCGTCATTATTGGACGCAGTGGTGCTGGTAAAAGTACCTTGTTAAATTTGATTGCTGGATTTGTTTCACCAAACTCGGGGCAAATTTTACTTAACCATCAAAATATGACTCGCACCTTGCCAGGCAAACGTCCCGTTTCGATTTTATTTCAACGTAATAATTTATTTAACCATTTAACCGTTGAGCAAAATATTGGTTTAGGTATAAAACCTTGTTTAAAACTGAATGCATCTGAACGGCAAACAATAGAAGATATGCTAGTTAAGGTTAGTTTAGCAGGCTTTAACAATCGTTATCCTAATCAGCTTTCAGGCGGGCAACGGCAACGTGTGGCATTAGCGCGTTGTTTAATTCAGCATCGCCCTGTTTTATTGTTAGACGAACCATTTTCAGCGCTCGATCAAGCTCTGCGTTTTGAAATGTTGGCGTTAGTGGATCAAATTTGTGATGATTTCAATTTAACTTTAATGATGGTATCACACTATCTTGATGATTCACTTAATTATTTTTCACGTTGTTTGGTGGTTGATAATGGCAACATTGTTTTTAACGATTTACCAACACAGCTTGCACAATCTAAACATAACGAAATTGCAAAAATGTTGGGTTTTAATTATTCTTAAAAAGGGTTGAAGCTTGGAAATAACACTTTTACCTGCCTATTTTATTATTCAATATTAAGCAAATTGTAATTTTATTGAGTTAAAAAATTGCGATTAATTACTAATTTATTAATTAGATGTTTATAAATTGCACTATCTCTATTTTGTTGGTCAACGCTTAAGATTTAATTAATCTATTTAGCTTAAATTACCTTAATTATTAACAACTTTAATTAATTATTTATGCAAAATGGCCATATATGCCATAAGTTTAGTTGTTCGGCACTTAGCTCTGATAGCTTATTTTTCACTTATTTGTTTGTGCTTTACCGCTATATATTTTTATTTATGATCACGACGAAGATGTTTATCAAATACCATCCCAGAATATATTAGTAAGAAACGAGAAAACACTGACTTGAACAGTGTTTTCTGCTTTGGTTATCGTTAGCGTGAATATCAACGTATACAAACCATTATCAAACTGGTATGTCCAAACTGTGTCAATCGAAAATTTAGCGCACAAAAGGTAATTAACACATGATTAGTTTTTGCTGGATTAAGTGATAGCTTATATATTATTGAAAAAATTTTAGTTAATCGGAAATTTTCCATGAATCGATCTGTTGGATTGGTGATCCTTATGATAAAAAAGGGTTAATTGATTTTGATAAATTAGAAAAGTAGCTATCGTCGGTGTTTACACTGCCACTTAAGGTGTGATATTGTATATTTATACAGTTATATTTTATGTGCCGTGATACCATTTATGCGAAAAATTATTCATGTTGATATGGATTGTTTTTATGCCGCTGTTGAAATGAGAGATAATCCCCGTTATCGTAATATGCCTATTGCGGTGGGGGGCGATCCTCGTAAACGCGGTGTGGTGGCTACTGCCAATTATTTAGCTCGCCAATATGGTGTGCACAGTGCAATGTCAATGGCACAAGCTATAAAACTGTGCCCCAATCTTAAAATTATACCAGGCAGACATGCAGTCTATAAAGAAGTATCAAACCAGATCCACCAAATATTTAAGCGGTATACCCAAGCGATCGAGGCGCTATCACTTGACGAAGCTTATCTTGATGTGACCGATTGTAAGCTGTGTCACGGGTCGGCAACCTTGATTGCGCAAGATATCCGCCAAGCTATTTTTAAGGAACTTGAGTTAACCGCATCGGCAGGCGTTGCCCCATTGAAGTTTCTTGCCAAAATCGCATCTGACATGAACAAACCTAATGGTCAATATGTGATAACACCTGATGAAGTTGACAGCTTTATTGAACAGCTTCCTTTAAAAAAAATTCCTGGTGTGGGCAAAGTGACTGAAAAAAAGTTAGCTGATTTGGGATTATTTACCTGTCAAGATATAGTCAATTATGATGTGACTAAATTATTTAACCATTTTGGCAAATTTGGGCGAGTCTTGTATGAACGATGCCAAGGTATTGATGAAAGAGAAGTGTGTAATGACAGGCAACGCAAATCGGTTGGTGTCGAGCGCACTTTAGTTGATGATATTCATCATTGGGAAGCGTGTTTATTACAGTTTGATCCATTATTTGAAGAGCTTGAAAAACGATTAAGTAAAGTGCGTTCTGATTTATCGATCGCTCGGCAGGGAGTCAAATTTAAGTTCGATGATTTTCAACTTACCACTCAAGAGCATGTCTGGTCAAAATTAGATAAAGCCGATTTAATTAAACAAGCCCATAAAGTTTGGCTAGAACGTCGTAACGGGCGTGGCGTTCGGTTAATTGGTTTTCATGTCACGTTAATCGATCCACAAGTTGAAAAACAGCTCATTTTTCCATTTTAAGCTTTTTTCTTATAAAAAAGAGGATGCAGGCAAAGCCTGTATTCATCCTCATAGTCATTTATCAATTAATGGATAATTATCACTTTAAACTTGCACCATTGGTGCTAATGACTTTTTTATACCATTCAAAAGAATCTTTTTTATAACGCTTCATGCTACCGTTGCCTTCATTATCACGGTCAACATAAATTACACCATAGCGTTTTTTCATTTCACCAGTGGTAAATGACACCACATCAATAATCCCCCAAGCGGTATAGCCCATCACATCAACACCATCATAATCCATGGCAGTTTGCATCGCTTTAATATGAGCACCTAGGTATTCAATGCGTGGTTTGTCATGCACTTGGTTACCATTTTCGAGCTCATCAATGGCACCAAATCCATTTTCGACAATAAATAACGGTAACTGATAACGATCATATAAACGGTTTAAGGTATAACGTAATCCCTCAGGATCAATAGGCCAACCCCAGTCACTGCTTTTAATATAAGGATTTTCAACCGCATTAGGTAGTGCCCCATTAACAATGTTGTCACGATTGTCATTTTTCGCATCAGCCTTAACGACAGTTGACATGTAGTAACTAAAACCAATGTAATCAACTGTACCTTGTTTTAAATAAGCAAGATCTTCTTGGGTAATATCAAGTTTATAGCTTTCACGTTCGAACTCTTTTAATGCATATGCAGGGTAATAGCCACGAACGTGAACATCAGGGAAGAAGAAGCGTTGATGCATAGCAATTTCAGAAGCCATCATATCTTCAGGATTACAAGAGTATGGGTAAATTGGCACGTGCGAGATCATACAACCAATTTGAAAATCAGGATTGATTTTTTTACCAGCAATGACTGCTTTGGCACTTGCTAAAAGTTCATAATGAGCGACTTGGTACAGAACTTCTTGCGGATTTTCGCCTGATTTAACTTGTACACCAGAATTAGTCCAAAAGAAAATAGGATTGCTAGTATCCATTTGGTTATTGATTTCGTTAAATGTCATCCAGTATTTAACTTTATTTTTATAACGCTCAAAACATGCTGTCGCAAAACGTTCAAAAAATTCCACTGTTTTACGGTTTCTAAAACCACCATAATGGCGAGCTATATGTAATGGCATTTCAAAATGTGATAGCGTGATAACAGGCTCTATGCCATGGGCAATGAGCTCATCAAAAACATCATCATAAAAGCGCAGGCCTTCTTCGTTTGGCTCAAGCTCATCACCTTTTGGAAAAATACGTGTCCAAGCAATTGATGTGCGTAAACATTTAAGACCTAATTCAGCAAAGAGTTTGATATCATCTTTATAATGATGATAAAAATCAATGGCCGTATGGTTTGGATAAAACTTATCGGGTTCAATATCTTGAGTGATTTGTCTTGCTACGCCATGCGCACCTGCTGTCATGACATCAACTACGCTTGGTCCTTTGCCGCCTTCGTTCCAGCCACCTTCAAATTGATGAGCGGCTAAAGCACCGCCCCATAAAAATGGTTTTTTAGTCATTTTTGATTCCTTGTTATTGCTTAATTTTAAATATGATATCATCAATTGTCACTTCTGTTTTATCCGTTAATGAAATGAATTGGTATTGATCGGTATTAACAATAATAATTGGGGTGATTAGTGGGTAGCCTGCTTGTTTTATTGCCTCAGGATTGAAGCTGATTAGTAGATCACCTTTTTTCACTTTTTGGTGTAATTCAACATGATATGCAAACTCGTTATTAGTCAAATTAACCGTATCAATCCCCACATGAATTAATAATTCAACGCCGTTATCTAATGTTAACCCAATAGCATGTTTGGAATTTTCAAATACCGCAGTTACCTCGGCATCAAAAGGTGCATAAACATGATTATCAGTAGGCTCAATGGCAATCCCTTCGCCCATCAGTTTTTGTGCAAAAGCGGGATCAGGCACTTCACTTAGGGGTAAAGCATGTCCTGTCATTGGGCTTGTAATGCTAACCTCATCAAGAAAAATTTTAGGGTTATCATCTTCGATATTGATATTTTCTTGATTATTAACTGTATCTTGTATGGTTTCACCAGTGCCAAAAATTTGGATCAAAACTACAGGTCCAAACATAGCAATAAGCGCACCAATCAAGACAGCAGTAAATGAATCTGAATTATTAGGGCTAATTGCATTGACGATAGTTAAAGGGCCAGGCAAACCAGCGTAAGCAACATAGTGAGGTGAATAAAATCCAGCCACAATACCACCACAAGCAGCCGAAATACAGCCATAAATAAATGGCTTTTTAAAACGTAAGTTAACGCCATAAATAGCCGGTTCGGTTATCCCAAATAAGCCAGTGATAAAAGCGGATAATGAAATGCCTTTCATCTCTTGTGTTTTGGTTTTTAAATAAAAACCAAATGCTGCCCCGACTTGACCAATAACGGCAATGGTTTGAAATGCTTGGAAAGAGTCTTGTCCATACTGTTTAAAGTTTTCAACGATAACAGGAGTGATCCCCCAATGCACGCCAAAAATAACAAACACTTGCCAAACGGCTCCGATAATTCCACCAGCTATTGGAGGTGCTAGATTGACGAACCAATTATAGCCATTGGCAATGTATTGTGCACCATTTGCGGTTAATGGACCAACAATAAGTAATGTTAAAGGCACCATAATGACAAGACTAAATAATGGTAATAGCACCGGTTTTATAATACTGTGCAGGCGAGGTTCTAAGAAGCGCTCTAAATAAGAAAGTAACCAGACTAAAAATAGTGGTGGTAACACAGTTGAAGCGTAAGTTGTTTTAGATAGCGCAATTCCAAATAGATCGATTTCTTGACCATCGCTGATTAATTTGGCAAATTCAGCCCAAGTCGGGGACAACAGCGCAGCACAACAAGCAACCGCGATATAAAGATTACAACGAAAATGTTGTGAAGCGGTGATAGCAATAAAAATAGGTAAAAAGGTAAAAGGCGCCCAAGAGATAAAATCAAATACTCTAAAGGTTCCAGTTGATTCTATTCCCTCAAATGCTAATTTTAGTAAGATCAAAATCCCCTGTAAAATACCTGATGCGGCTAAAATATAAACAAACGGTGCAAATACCGCCGACATGGTTGCAATGATACGGTTTAAAATATTGGTTTCATTGTTATTAACAGCTTGGTTATTAATATCAACCAGTTGAATAAATGCATTGTAGACTTTATCAACATGGGTACCAATAACAACTTGGATTTGCCCTCCTTTTTCAACAACCGTAATCACACCAGGTAGTTTTGCGATTTTTTCTTTTGCTTGTTCTGGTGTTGTTTTTGTGACAAGGCGTAGGCGTGTTGCACAACGAGAGGCGTTGATAATATTCTCTTTTCCGCCTAGCTCATTTAAAATATCAACTGCTAGCTTGTTGTAATCTCTTATTTTCGATGACATCCATTAAGCTCCTTAAAATCAATTCAGTAAGCTTATCTTATAGATAATTTTATAATTGTTAATGACCAATTATATTGTTTGTGATCTAGATCGACTTTTTATACTATTTAACTTAACTTAACTTAACATAAGCAATATAAAATAATATGTAAATTATTGGGCGAATAGCAAAGAGATATAAATGGTAAAATATCAAAATGTTGCAAAAAAAATAAAGCAAATGATTTATCAGCAGCAATTATCTAAAGGTACCCAACTTGCGAATATAGACGGACTTATTAATCAGTATCAAGTAAGCCGTAGCACAATTATTAAAGCGCTTAACTGCCTTGAACGGCAAGGCGTTATTTATCAAGTGCAAGGTAGCGGTATTTTTGTTCGTGAGCGCAAAAAAAGAGGTTATCTCAGTTTTTTACAAAGTCATGGCTTTACTGTTGATTTAGATGATGTGTATGGTTCATCTAAAGTGTTTAATGTAGACATTATCAAACCCAGTGCAAGAGTGAAAGAAAATTTACAATGTGATGATAGTGAACATGTTTATTTTGTAAAAAGATTACGTTATGTTGATGATAAATTATATTGCTTAGAACAGTCCTATTATCGCAAAAAGCTTATTTGTTATTTAAATACAGACATTGTTGAACGTTCAATTTTTAGCTACATTCAAGAAAATTACAATATCAATATTGGTTTTTCTGATAAATATTTTCAAGTGATCAAACTTGATGCAAATATAGCAAAATATCTTGGGTTACAAGCGGGCGATCCCGCTCTTTGCGTTGAAGAAATATTTTATACCTCATCTGGTGAGCCGTTTGATTTCTCGAAAATTATTTACCATTATGAAAATGCAAGATTTTGCATACAAAATCATTCAAAATAAGCCGCTTAACATAGCCAAAACCTAGCGCTACGTTGTTAAATTATCGGTAAATAGGCACTAATTCTTATTATTTTCGATAACAATTTTATATCTAAGTTAATTAGCTTGTTTTATTTGTGGTTTGTTATCTGCCATGATACCAACTAATGCGTGAGGTTTATAGCATTCTTCTAAGTAGTTTAGCTCGTCATTGCTTAATTGTAATTGGGTTGCTTTAACGGCATCTTGAATTTGTTCGGTTTTTGTTGCACCCACAACAGGAGCAGTAACTTTAGTTAATAGCCATGCCAATGAAACTTCCGTCATGGATACTTGGTGGCGTTCAGCAATTTCTGCAACTCGATCGATGATCACGTGGTCTTGCTCGGCGGTTTTGTCGTATTTCTTCTTCGCATAGTTATCCGCATTGGCGCGTACAGTTTGGGTGTTATATGGACGAGCAAGGCGACCGCTGGCAAGTGCGCTATAAGGCGTCATAGCAATATTATCTTCTTGGCATAATCCAAATAATTCTCGCTCATCTTCACGCATAATTAAGTTATAGTGGCTTTGCATTGAAACAAACGGTGTTAAGCCTTCATATTTTGCTATGGTGTTTGCTTTTACCAGTTGCCATGCATAACAGTTCGAAATGCCAATTGCACGGATTTTGCCTGCCAAAATATTTTGATGAAGGGTTTCAAGAACTTCTACTATAGGTGTGTTGTAATCCCAATAGTGATAAATATAAAGATCGACGTAATCCACCCCCAAATTTTTTAGGCTTTGGTTGAGTGATTGGTTGATAGCTTGTTGCCCAGTTATGCCATTAGCAATTTGCTCAGCTGTACGTGGTAAAAATTTTGTTGCTATGACCACTTCATCACGCAGGCTCATATCGCGTAATGCTTTGCCAACATATCTTTCGCTTGAGCCATTTTGATAAGCGATTGCGGTATCGAAAAAATTGATACCTTGCTCAAGAGCATATCCAATAATTTTGCTGCTTTCTGATTCATTTAGTGTCCAGTTGTGAATGCCTGTTGTAGGATCGCCAAATCCCATACAACCTAAACAAATCTGCGAGACAGTTAAATCACTATTACCCAGTTTAGTGTATTGCATGATCACTTTCCTCTATTTAAAACAGAAACCACTAATGTGCCTTATTATATTGCGCTTTTATTTTTATAGTAAATTTGAATGTGGGTTAATGTGATATCGATCACTTTTTTACAAAAAATAGAACGGATAAGAACTTCATCTATTAAAAAATATATTAAATTAAAACACATATAAATTAAGACATAGCAGATTATAGCAAACCATATTGCTTGATTATTTATCGGGCAGGGAAAAGTCAGTGCGCAATTCCATGCCCTTTATCGTTAATAATTAGATATTATCACTGCCACCAACCCCTTTAAATTTTTCAACCATTGTTGCTATTTTTTCAAAAACCCGACGTTTTTTGATTAAATATTGTGGATTAAGTGGGCTCATCTTCGGTAACATTTCGTTTAATTCAGTGCCATTTTCGGTTGCATATTTGCGTTTTAATGAAGAAGCAATATAGCGTTTGGCTGCTGCTTCATTTAAATTCTCTTCTTCGATTAAGGCGTTAATTTCAGCTTGTTGCTGACGTTGTGCATATTGATAAAAAGCATCAACCGTACTGGCTTTATCGGGAATGTTATTTAAATCCGTTTGATTAATAAACTCAACAATTAACCCTTCTTTAGCTCGGTTTTCTAAACTTGAACGAATCAATCGTTGAGTGTCTTCAACAATATCTTGTTTGGTTTTTTCTTGTTTATTTTGTTCATAAATTAGCTCAAGAATATAATCCAAATTGATCTCTTGTGATTTTAATAGATCAATTTCGAAAACCACACCATCCCAATCAATGGTTGATTGAGCTTGTTGATTAGATTCCTTTTCTCTACGTAGCCAATCGCGGATGTCATTATAAGTTGAACGATAATTTTGAATTGCACGGTCGGTTGGCAATTTTATTGTTTGCATTTTTTGCAGATCATCATCGGTTACATTATGTCGAGCTTTAAAGGCTAGCATGGCTTGTTCATCAGTCGTATCAAGTTGTTGGAATGCTTTTAATGCCACAAATTCATCATAATTTTGCAAAACATTGTCAGCACGCAAGTACTCGCCAAATAATTTAACAAACGCTATTTTATCTTTTTCGGTGATGATTTCATCAGCACGGGGGAATTTTTCTTGTAAATCGGCAATGATTGTTAAATACCCATTGTGAATATCGCCTGATACTTTATCAGTAAAACCCTGCATATATTCATCATAACTTTTTTCTAACACCACTTCTCGGGTGCTGCTTTTACCAAATGTTTTTATTGCATCAATGGTAGCTTGTTCCAAATCACGAAACGCTACAATATTACCAAAGGTTTTGGTTGCATTGTAAATACGATTGGTGCGTGAAAAAGCTTGAATTAAGCCATGATACCGCAGGTTTTTATCAACAAATAATGTATTGAGTGTTGGCGCATCAAAACCCGTTAAAAACATGCCAACCACAATTAGTAAATCGATTTCCCGATTTTTTACCTTTAATGACAGATCGCGATAATAGTTTTGAAATTGTTCACTACTGACATCATAGTTTGATTTAAATTCCTTATTATAATCGTCGATTGCCATTGCTAAAAATTCTTTAGCGCTTTGATTTAAAGCGTCAGTTTCAAAGCTTTCATCAGCAAAATTACCTTGTGCGTCTTGTTCTTCATTAGCTGCATAAGAAAATATTGTTGCTATTTTTAACGGCTTGCTGGCATCTTTTTGTAATTTTTTGAACGATTCATAATAGAGTTTTGCCGCATCGACACTGCTTACGGCAAACATGGCATTAAATCCTTTACCATTGCCCATTAAACGGTGGGTTTTTTGCTTAAAATTATTCAAAATATATTGGGTAATTTGCTCAATGCGTTTTGGGTGAAGTAGTGCTTGTTTATTTTCAGCAGCGCTGAGTTTTTCTAGATTTTGTTCTTGTTCAATCGATTTAAAATTAGGGCGCACATCATTATAGTCCACTTTAAATTTTAAGACTTTTTCGTCACGAATGGCATCGGTTAACACATAAGCATGTAATTCACGACCAAACACATCCGCAGTAGTTTGTGCACCTAACGCATTAGCTGGCATGATCGGTGTGCCCGTAAAGCCAAACTGATAATATTTTTTAAACTTGCGCTTTAAGTTTTTTTGCGCTTCACCAAACTGGGATCGGTGCGCTTCGTCAAAAATAAATACCACATGTTTATCATAGATGGCTAAATCATCTTCGCTTTTTATTAAATTGTTAAGTTTTTGAATGGTGGTAACAATAATTTTATTATCGGTTTTTTCAATATTACGCTTAAGCCCTGCGGTACTATTTGAACCATTCACACTATCTTTGGAAAATTTTTGATACTCTTTCATGGTTTGGAAATCGAGATCTTTACGATCTACCACAAAAAAGACTTTATCTATAAATGCTAATTCTGTTGCTAATCGTGCCGCTTTAAAACTCGTTAAAGTTTTACCAGATCCGGTTGTGTGCCAAATAAAGCCTCCACTTTGTAAGCTACTCCATTTTTTGGCATGGTAAGCGCTGATAATTTGCCATAGTATGCGTTCAGTTGCTGCAATTTGATAAGGGCGCATGATAAGCAAGGTATCATTGACATCGAGCACCGAATAAGTAATGAGCACATTTAAAAGTGTTCGGCTAGCAAAAAAAGTGGCTGTAAAATCTTTTAGATCTTTAATCGGATCATTTTTCACATTTGCCCAGTTCATAGTAAAGTCAAAGCTATTTTTATCTCGCTTGGTGGTGTTGGCAAAATAGCGAGTATCTGTACCGTTGGAAATGACAAACAGTTGTAAATACCTAAATAGTGAGTTGTCTTTATTAAAGCTCTCTTTACTGTAGCGATGCACTTGATTAAATGCTTCACGAATGGCAACACCACGCTTTTTTAGTTCAACTTGAACAAGGGGTAAACCATTCACTAAAATAGTGACATCATAACGGTTAGCACAGCTTCCATTTTGTTGAACTTGATGGATAACTTGTAATTTATTATTGGCGATCTCTTTTTTATCTAAAAGTTTAATATTTTGAATATGTCCATCATCAAAAACAAAATCATAGATATGATCGTGGTGGATTTTGCGACTTTTGTCGATCATCGACTCATTGGGTTTATCTAAATACTCTAATACAAAGCGCTGCCATTCCTTATCGGTAAATTGCATTTTGTTTAAGGTTTGTAATTGATCACGAATATTAGCCAGCAATTTTTCGTGATTATTCAGCTCGGGAAGATATTCATAACCTTGACGGGCTAAATCGTCAATCAGTTCTTTTTCTAACTGTTTTTCAGTTTGATAAGTCGCTGCCGGCTCTTCAAGCCTGTTGTAGTTATCTAAAATAATATAATGGTTGGTTTCAGCAAGAGGTGTTGTGTAAATTGTCATAGTCCATTCCAGCTATTTAAAATTGTAATTTTCGAGTAAATGATTAAGTAAAAATGAAACGATCTGTTTTTCTGGCTCGGATGGCTCTGGGATCATTTCATTCGATAATGTTGAATGACTGGTAAAGTTGATAATCCGTGTTAAGTAAACTTGTTTATCATCAGGCAGGAGTTCTGACCATTTTGGATATCCTAAAAAACAGGCCGTCTTTTCATACAAGTTACGTAATAAAGTAAAGTGATATTTTTCAATTTTCTTTTCGCTAATGGCTTGTTGCAAAATATCTTTTAAATAAAGATGATACGAAAAGCTTTGATTTGAATCTCCTTTTTTTTCTTCTAGGGCAAAATCGCCATTTTCAAATCGTTTTAAAATACAGCCTGTTTTTAAACCCAGTTCATTATACAACACATTGTAAAATAATGGGTTATGAGTAGTGATAATAAATTTAATATCCGATTTGCTGCTATTGATTAATTTAGCAATATCGACCGCTAATTGGATTAGGTGATTTTCGTCCAATGAGCTGACTGGATCATCAATAAAAATATAGCGTAACTGATCAAATTCATTGGTAGAGCGTTCTTTAGGCTCAACAATATTGCGCTCTGCGATCACCAAACTAATCAAGGTGAAAAAAATACTCCAAATTAAATTATTTTCTTCCCCTTTGGAGATTTTAATATTATCAATACGTTGATCATTACCCCCTGCGAGCGAAAAAGTCACAGCGGAAAAATCCTCATTGAAATGTGGCGTTAATTTTTGCTGGGTGTAGGATTGAAAGTAGTGAGCGATGTTTTGATCCTGACCTTGGTCTTTCAAAATCCAGTCCGTAAATGAGTTAGGTTGAATAATTAACTGATGTTCACCCTCTTGGTGTTTATCATTATTCCAAGCAAATAGATCTTCAGTGAATGCATTATAGTAAAGAATTTTATGCCGCGTTAAAGCGGCGTTATTTTCTTTGTCACTTTTCCCTTGTGACACAATAAAATGCTTAAATGCTTGCGATAAACGTGTTTTACCGGTGCCGTTAAACGCATAAATCAATTGTTTTTTTGTATTGGTTTTATCTAACCTTTCAGCAATATTCCTTAGTGTCGTATTCATCGTTTGATTGCCTTATCTTATTTTTTTAATCCTTAGGAAAATCCAATAATAAATTCCGGTAATATTCGTATTGTTTTTGACGCAATTCAATCTCACGCGGTAAACCCTCGGTGATTGAATTGGTTAATGTGTCGAATTTATCTAGGATTTCGACAATACGGGCTTGTTCCTTGAGTGGGGGAATGGGAATTATAATTTTTGACATATCTGTTGCTGAAACATCTATGACTTTTGTCCCTTTTGCATATTTTCTTTTTTCATTTGCAAACATTGATGTTTGAGTAAAATATGCAAAATATTTTCCTAAAATATTTTTATTTGGTTTGAAAATAGTGGCGTGTCCTCCAGTTACGGCTTGCCTTTTCCCTAAATATACTACTGCTTTTCCTACATCCTCAATATTTTCGCTTGTATTAGTTATGACTACATCTCCAAAACCAACTTTCTTTAATTTTTTTGCTAACTCAGCCGAAACAAATGACTTAGTTTCAGTAGCAAAAGTGCCATAATAAGTGTAAATTTGCCCATAGTGAATAGCAGGAATACCTGTTTCGGTAAAGTCTTTCTTTTGTAATCCATTGCCGCGAATTAATTCACCTACTTCACCTAAAGCCTTCCACTCAACTTCATCATCTTTAAAGCTTAATAATTTATCTCGATAATAGTTGTATTGTTTTTTTCGTATAGTAAGCTCTGCTGTGAGCTCTGCTGTGAGCTCTGCTGTGAGCTCTGCAAATGTGTCTAAAATACGGGCAATTTCGGTTTGAATGTGTAGAGGGGGGATGGGAATTTCAATTTTTTTTATAATCTGAGCATTAATATTTGTTTGTGAGCCAGCACCAAGCGATTTAATATAAGTATATTTATTAGATAAAAAATGAAAAATATAGCTATAATCTGCTATATTTTTATCAAGATTTATATTAGCGCATGCTTGATTAGTAGTCATGGGGATCTTATTAATACCTACTTTTCCGACTGTAGCGCCATACATGGCAATAATTACACAATTTTGGGGTATCCATTTTGCGCTTGAATTCTTCACTCCTTTTTCTGTAATTTTTACACCTGTGTCCCAAATATTTCCAAAATTTATTTCTTGCGTTCGCAACCAAGGGATATCACCTCCATAATATTCTGAAATATTCGTTTTTGGTGTTCCTCCTGAAGATATTTTTGATATTTCCCCCAAAGCTTTCCACTCAACCACTGTATTATTAAGTAATTTAACAAAATTATTTTGCATTTTTAATCGATCATTCATTTTTTGCGGCTTTCCTGTTTTACCTTTTTCTCTAATGCATTGATGGTTTTAAGATAAGATTCTTCTACCGCATCTAATGTTTTGGCTTTATATTTTTTATATTCTAATTTGGCCTTGTTTTCGGCTTGGTGATGAGAAACTGAGCCGGCGTTATCAAGTAATTTACGCCCTGTTGATGAAAGAATATTATCCAATTCTCGCACATAGTCTGCCATTCTCATTTCACGTTTTTCAATAGCATTCAATTCGGCTAAATCAAAATAGGCAGATACTAGATTATTTAGTACGCGTAATTCTTGTTCTTGTAAATAATTTTTGGCTACCATTGCTTCGGCTTGGGTAGGGCTGCTGCCTTTAAAGTGTGTTAATCCAACAAAAGGCTTATCGCTGTCAACGCGCAAATAAATAACTTCACTTGCAGTATTGCCATGCGCGGCGTAATGCAGTTTGTTTTGCACGATTTTAAAAAATTCTATACTGGTTTTGGTATTTGGGTCATAATCAACTGCAGTAGCATATAAATCTAGAACTTGGCGATACATTACTTTTTCGCTAGAGCGAATATCGCGAATCCGGTCGAGAAGTTCTTTCCAGTAATCACTGCTCCCTAAGTTTTTTAAGCGATCATCATTCAAAACAAAACCTTTTTTTAGATACTCCTTAAGGATGTTGGTTGCCCAAACGCGAAATTGTGTGGCAATCTTCGAATTAATTCTATAACCAAGTGAAATAATCATATCAAGGTTGTAGTGATCTAGCTCTCTGGTAACATTTCGAGAACCCTCTTGTTGAACTGTTCGGATTTTCCGAACAGTTGCCTCTGGTATTAACTCTCCATCTGCATAAATATTTTTAATATGCTCACTCACTGTTGATTTTGCAGTTTGAAAAAGCTCAACAATTTGGCGTTGTGTTAACCAAATGTTTTCGTCTTCAAAGCGTGCTTCAACATGAATTTTTTGGTTATTATCATGATAAATTAGAATGTGGTCATGACTCATGCCTCAATCTCCGCCACAATAGCATCAATTTGGCTGCGTAAACTATCAATTTTCGCCACAGTTGCTTTTAATTCTGTATTAAGCTGATTAATATCAATTACTTCACGGGTATCTTCGGCTTCAACGTAGGTACTGACCGATAAATTATAATCATTATCGGCAATGGTTTGGTTATCGACCGATTTCGCAAAATATTCGACGTCTTGCTTGCTATCAAATACTTCTATAATGGTTTTGATATGCTCATCGGTTAAGGCATTATTATTGGTTTCTTTTTTAAATAGTTTGCTGGCATCAATAAATTGAGTGGTTTTAACGGTTTTATTTTTGGCGAGAACCAGAATGTTCACCGCAATGGATGTGCCATAAAATAAATTTGGAGCCAATGATATTACGGTTTCTACAAAATGATTGTTCACTAAATATTGACGGATTTTTTGTTCCGCTCCGCCACGATAAAATATGCCAGGGAAGGTGACAATTGCCGCTCGACCTTGATCTGATAGGTAACTGAGTGCATGCATAATAAAAGCAAAATCGGCTTTTGATTTTGGGGCAAGCACGCCAGCAGGGGCGTATCTATCATCATTAATTAAGGTTGGATCATCACTGCCAATCCATTTAATTGAATAAGGGGGATTAGAGACTATCGCATCAAACGGTTTTTCATCACCAAATTGGGGATTAAGTAACGTGTCGCCTAAGGCGATTTCGAATTTATTATAATTAATATTGTGTAAAAACATATTCATACGGGCAAGGTTATAGGTGGTGTGGTTAATTTCTTGTCCGTAAAAACCGTCTTCAATAATATGATCGTCAAACTGTTTTTTGGCTTGCAAAAGTAATGATCCTGATCCCACGGCTGGATCATAGATTTTGTTGACCTTTTTTTGTTTGTGTAAGGCTAATTGTGAGATTAATTTGGATACACTTGGCGGGGTGAAAAACTCGCCCCCCGATTTACCGGCATTCGAAGCATAATTCGAGATTAAATATTCATAAGCATCACCAAACACATCAATATGGCTATCTTCAAATTGCCCAAAATCCAGTTCGGCGATGCCGTTAAGCACGGCGGCTAATCGCTTGTTTTTATCGGCAACGGTATTACCTAAGCGATTGCTGGTGGTATCAAAATCGGCAAATAATCCTTTAATATCACTTTCTGACGGGTAACCAATAGCAGAACTTTCAATTGCATTAAAAATATCGGCTAGGTCAGTATTTAAGCTTGGATTGGTATTTGCATTAGCAACAACATTACAAAATAGTTGGTCGGGATAGATAAAATAGCCTTTGGTTTTTATGGCATCTTGCTTGACTTCATCGGTAATAATATCGGTAGATAACGTGCTGTAATCAATACTGCCATCATCGCCTTGAATATAATTGGCAAAATTTTCACTAATAAAGCGATAAAATAGCGAGCCTAAAACATATTGTTTAAAATCCCAACCGTCAACAGCACCCCGTACCTCGTCGGCAATTTTCCAGATTTGGCGTTGTAGTTGATCGCGTTGTTGAGTACTCGTGCTTGATTGGGTGTTATTGGAAGTCATATTTTTCAAAATTCCTAAATAAAAAATAGGTGTTGCCTAATTAGAGAGTAACTGATTTTTACTTTCTTATTAGTCATTTTATCGCTAACTGTTATAGGTGCTATATCATAGCTGATTTGTTGTTAATTTTCTATCTGCGAGCTTTTATTTGCTTTATTAAGGTGATAAATCCAACTCTAATTATGTCTCTGATTTTCATGTATCCCAACAAATTGAGCCGGCCGCGCTTCTTCATTTTATTGTTGCTTGAAAGTTGCTGATGGCCATCATCCAATATCTTTTAAGAAAGATAATAAAGAAGTTAATCGATATAGGTTATTTATCTATTTATAGATAGATAAAATTTGAATCTGAAAACGCTTAACGCCATTTTTAATGGCTTTTATTAAAAAACGAATGTAAAAAAGCGAAGCAAATTAGTCTTTGGTTTTTAGGTTTAGGTTGTGCTATGTTATGACAAAGTCAAAAAACTAAAAACCAAACCCCTTTTTTTCGCCATATTTTAAAAGTAAAGAAAATCAAATAATTAAAAACTTTTCTCAAAAAAGGGTTTTTAAAACCCAAATCACTATTTGCCTTTTTGCATACAAAATTGATAGTATATTAGCTTTTTATCTGCTGTGTAGACAGTTTAGAAACTGTCCAACAGCAGGTAAAATTAAGTTGGTATATTCACTGCCGTGTAGGCAGTTTAGAAAGTTTGTTCTGCTATAACTTTATATTATGAATTACCATAATCAACTCGCTTTCCTGTGTTTTCATCACGCACGCCCCATTCCAAACGGCTATCTAATAGGGCTTGTTGTACCTTAGGGGGATAGTCTGCTAAGGTGGTTTCTTTGGGAATAGGTTTGCCCATTTGACCAGCTTGGCGAATGACTTTTGGCCATCGAGGTTGCCAGCACAGGCACTCAGAAATAAAGTAGCCCACGGTGTAAAAGGGGAGTAAGATTAAAAATACAGGGATAAGCAGTAAATACACCCAGACTGTTGGGGCATTTTTAGCTGCATGAATCATAGGTTTGATATGTCCCTCAAAACCATGAAAGGGTATGGGTAAATGGGTGCTTAGGCGTGGTTTTGGCAAGTTGTCGGGACCGTGCTCCATATAACGGCGGATAAATTCCCATTCGTCTTTATAGTCTTGAGGATTATAGGTGTTTTTGCCAATGCCGACCGATTGGGCAACAGGGAAACCGGTTTTATAAGGATGAAAGGTCATTAGATTAACCATATTGGAGCCCCCCATGTCTGAGCCAGTTTCGCCAAAGTTAGCGGGCATAATATGTTCCCACTTAAATACCACTGTGCCACCGCAATATTTAGGGCGTTGAATATATACTTGCCTTGTGATTCGATTAAACCGTACCCGAATATGGCGGAGGGTAAATAGTTCAAAACGGTAAATATAGCGGAAATAGCGAATGCATAAATAGGTAAGTATTAAAAAGATAGTTGCAAAAAAGATTATTGCGAATATTCCTGAACCAATATTATCACTTTTATGATTATATAAGTCTAAAGCTATTCCAAATCCCAAATCCCAACTAGAATAAATAACCCAAAATATAAGTAAGCTAATCCAAGTCAGAATCCCCCGAAAATTTTCAAACATACCGCCACGGATCTCTAAGTAGCGATTATTATAGGCGTAGTAAGGTCCTATTGGTCTGGGATTATTGCTGACGGATTCTTGGGTGTAGTTTTTTTGGACTTCTTTTAGCGTCATATCGCCATTGGTATAGCCCATTTTTAATTTTTTGCGGGTTTCGGTTTTTATGGCGCTACCAAACCATAATAAAAATTCACCAATGTACATCGGTTTTACATCCTGTTGTTATTATTTTCAAAAGTGCTTTTATATTATGAATTACCATAATCAACTCGCTTTCCTGTGTTTTCGTCACGCACGCCCCATTCTAAACGGCTATCTAATAGGGCTTGTTGTACCTTAGGGGGATAGTCTGCTAAGGTGGTTTCTTTGGGAATAGGTTTGCCCATTTGACCAGCTTGGCGAATGACTTTTGGCCATCGAGGTTGCCAGCACAGGCACTCAGAAATAAAGTAGCCCACGGTATAAAAGGGGGGTAAGATTAAAAATACAGGGATAAGCAGTAAATACACCCAGACTGTTGGGGCATTTTTAGCTGCATGAATCATAGGTTTGATATGTCCTTCAAAACCATGAAAGGGCATGGGTAAATGGGTGCTTAGGCGTGGTTTTGGCAAGTTGTCGGGTCCGTGCTCCATATAACGGCGGATAAATTCCCATTCGTCTTTATAGTCTTGAGGATTATAGGTGTTTTTGCCAATGCCGACCGATTGGGCAACAGGGAAACCGGTTTTATAAGGATGAAAGGTCATTAGATTAACCATATTGGTGCCACCCATGTCTGAGCCAGTTTCGCCAAAGTTAGCGGGCATAATATGCTCCCACTTAAATACCACTGTGCCACCGCAATATTTAGGGCGTTGAATATATACTTGCCTTGTGATTCGATTAAACCGTACCCGAATATGGCGGAGGGTAAATAGTTCAAAGCGGTAAATATAGCGGAAATAGCGGATACATAAATAAGCCAAAATTAAAAAAATAATTGAAAAGAATATTATTGCGAATATTCCTGATGCTATTTCCTCAGGTTTATAGTTATTAAGATCTAATATGATATATGAAGCTGCATAACCTGCACTATATGGTATTAAAAAAATAAGTAATGATATCCAAGAGAGAACTCCCCGAAAATTTTCAAACATACCACCACGGATCTCTAAATAGCGATTATTATAGGCGTAGTAAGGTCCTATTGGTCTGGGATTATTGCTGACGGATTCTTGGGTGTAGTCTTTTTGGACTTCTTTTAGCGTCATATCGCCATTGGTATAGCCCATTTTTAATTTTTTGCGAGTTTCGGCTTTTATGGCGCTACCAAACCATAATAAAAATTCACCAACGTACATATTAAAAAGTCTCCTGTAGTGCTTGATGCCACTTGGTTAATTCTTCGCCTAAGTCAGCAAATTTTTCACGTTCAAGTTTTTTACTAAAACAGCAACGGTCAAACCATTTTTGCATGGCGTTATCATCAAAAATAATTAAACATACGCTAACCACAACAACAATTACTGAAGCGTAAAAAATAACGTAAGCCAACCCTGCTGCGGCTTGAGCGCCAATAGCCAATCGACCAAGGGTTAACCCTACTTCGGCTAATTTTACCCAAATGGTACGCTCTATGCTTGTTGTGATAATATTATTAAACCATGGCACGAGAGTGCCTAAAACAACCACAAATTGGGACATACTTAGCGCTATGGTTGCTAGACCTCTAGCAAAATAAGCTATTGCAATGCCTGTACTATGCTTTTTAATTGCTTTTACCATATCCGTAATATCCAATACACCCGATATCCCCCCCGCAATCGATGATAAACTCGCTGACCATAAAAAGAATCGACCAAAGGCATTATATGTTACGGTTGCGGTTTTTGATCTCGGGTTTTTTTCGATACAGCATTGTATTGCGCTGGTAAATATTTGTGCCCCTGCGGCTGTGCTTCCCATCAGTGATGCGGTTAATTCGGCAACTTCACGTGAGTTGTTCCATTGACCATTTATTAATTTTTTCGCGGCTTCGTAGCCACTAAATGCAAATATCATCATGGCAATTTTAGTATTAACTAAATCGGCATTGGTAAAATTGTTACGAGCGACATGTGCTATTTGCGGAGCACCTCGTTTGGGTAAGGCTTTAAATGTATGTCCATTAATATTATAGCCTAATTCATACATTTCAAACGCTTTTGTTTGAATACTTGCTATAATTAAATTACCTAAACGGTTTTGAATCATTTGGTCAAATTTTTGGGTGGTTACCCTTAAAAAGCTTCTGACTAAATCAGCAAAAGTAACTGATAATAATGCTATTGGATAGCCACGCTTTGCCATCATCTCTACTATTCGATCGGTTTGATTAACATGATCGGCTAATTTATTTAGTAAGCTAATGGCTTTATCGACATCAGGCATTTGTCTGTTATCATCACTAGATTTGTTGTTAGCGATGTTTTGTTGGATATCGAGATATTCGTTAATATCATCAATTAAACTTTTATCGTTATACAGATAGGTGCGCATACATAAGTTGGTTCGGGTTATTTTAGGCTCAAGCCACCATTTATCAAAAATTTGCCTAATTTTTTGTGAACTGCTTGCTCCACACATGCAAACACTCATTTGTAATTGAAACATAATGCCATCTATGGGGTGAGTGCTATCATATAAATCTAATGCTAAAAGTAATTTGCTGGATTTTAACCATTTTATGTAATCATCAGCACGCTTTTCTGCCAGCTCTTCCGCTTTTTGATTGAGTTCATTAAATTTTTTTTCAAATTTGTCCAATTTTTCTTGAGATAGGCGATCCCAATAAAATTTTTCAAACTCTTCTTTAGATAGTTCTTCAGTTTGTTGTTCTAGTATTCCTTCTTCGGCTTTTTGAAAGATTTCTCTTCTTGTGTCATTTGCCATATCACGAATAGAAGGGATAGTGATTTTGTCATTTCCCCAGGTTGAAAATTTTTCCCATTTTTTATTATGCTTGATTAATTGCCTGACTCGGTGTTGATGAAACGACTGTTTTAATCCTAATAGCTGTCTTAAAATAATTAAGCGGTGTTCATTGGATATTCCTTCTTCATCTGTTTTTTCCATCCAGGGTTTCAGTATTTTTTCAATGGCTTGATGACGTCGACTGTTTAAACTCTGGGTTATGCCGATAGCATCGAGTACCACAATTGCAGCACCTTGACGCGCTTTTAATTTTTTATAAAGCGATAAATAGCGAAAATAGTATTGCATGATATTTTTATCAGCAAAAAAAGTGCGTTGTTCGTAAATATCTTGTATTAATTGTAATTGCCGGCGTGCGTGGTCTCGTTCGCCTGTTTTAAAATCGTAGGGGCTTTTACTCTGTAAAAATGATTCTTGTTCGGCTATTTTTATCGCAGTTGAAAATTCTAAAATATTGGATAGTAGGTCGTCGTCTTTTATGGATTTTTGGCTACTACGGATTTGATCTGGTGTTACGCCATTTAATTCAAATTCAGGTGTGGTTTGATAAAACGCTAACTTTTCATCGGTTATTTTGTTAGGACTAAATACAAAATGAATTTTAAAGATTTCTTTACTGTTTTTGAAACTAATGTAAGATGCATCGACTCCGTCTGTGTCAATGTTACAGCTATAGGTTGGCGGCGTGTTGGGTATAGAGTCCATATTGTCATGTTCAATTAAGCAACCAGACGGGCTTGAAGTAAAAGCGCGCCACTTTTTTTCGCCATTTTTGTAATCGACAAGGACATATAAATAGCCTTGCCTTAACATTTGTATGCAATATTTTGAGTGTTCCAAGGGTAAATTCGATACCATGTTTTGAGCAAAATTAGGTAAAGGCGGCAGTTCAATGTCTGCCTTCAGATCACGAAGTGTTGTGTTTTTACCTGTGAAACCAGAAATTGACAAGCGAGTTGGTAGTACAATTAAGTCGCCTTCTTTTTCTTGGCATTTTGGGCATCGTTTGCCTGAATTGTTTTGTTTAATTTTTGCGGCTAATATTAAATTAACTAAGTTTTCCAGATTTGCCATGTTTTCTCCTTTATGCTCCTTTTTTAACTCAGATTAATGTGAGTTATTTAACCACTTTAGTTTATGAATACTTATTGGATTTAAGGTATTGTTAATAAGATTATGATTAACATTGAAGTGATAAGCATGCTATTAAGGTAATATTTATTAATTAATAAACCTAACCGTAGGATAAAATAATAAGATTTATTGTGTATAAAAGCACCCAAATTAATGAATATGATGTTACATAATGGAGGGAGTTGACATGCCAACAACTTTATCATCCTTACATTTACTTGTTGCTCGAATTTATCCAATGTTATAGTGTAAAAAATATTTTTAATGTTTATTAAAATCATCAACATTTTTAACTAAAATTAAGTACAAAAATTACACTTTTTTTATGCGGTTTGCAATATCTAATTTAATATCGTGGGTTAGTTGTAGGCATTATTTACATTGTTTGCATCTTATGATTAAAGTGATCTCCTAATAACGATAAGCTGTTTTGTTGAAAAATACTTTACGCAGTATTACCGTATGATAAAAGCGAATAGATCGTTGGCAACGTTATGAGGCGCTAGTTATTTGTTGTTTTTGCCATATCTCCATGAAATATCTATCGCTTTGGGCTGTTTTATTCGTTTGTGGGCAAGGAGGGGGATTTTGTCAAATTTGATTAATACCATGGTTATCATATGTTATTAACAAATCAGATACTGTAAGTTTTTATTTATTTCGAAACGGTATAGAATCCTGAATATTTTTTACAAAAAAATAACTTAAAATATGACAGTTGTGTAAATATATTCATAATGATCATACAACCATGTAAAAATTACGTTGCCTGTTTTTGTGTAATATATGCAATGGGTATTATGTTAGTTAATGCTTGATTAGGTCTTTTGGGGTTATCAATGGTTGGATAATTTATCCATAATTCGTTTAGCCAAATTAATGGCGAGGGTTTTTTAGGGTATTATCGCCATATCACTTGTTGATAATATGGCGATAATTTTGTTTTATGTATATTCATCGCCGTCGTTTTTTAAGTACGGCGCGCGATGCGAGTAATTTCTACCATTAAATTAATGGGGTATTTTTAATATCTTCGATCGTTTTTGTGCCAGCTAATTGCATGGTAATAGACAGTTCTTTATTGAGATGATCAAAAACGGATTTA
This sequence comes from Gilliamella sp. HK2, assembly GCF_001690265.1. NCBI lineage: Bacteria > Pseudomonadati > Pseudomonadota > Gammaproteobacteria > Orbales > Orbaceae > Gilliamella > Gilliamella sp. HK2. The sequence goes on along the minus strand of NZ_LZGV01000013.1, from coordinate 84,057 downwards.
ACACCTTCTGCGCCACCTAAATTTAGTCCATAAAGAATAGGGCGCCCAATAGCAACAAGATCAGCACCGCTTGCTAAGGCTTTAAATACATGTTCACCACGGCGAACGCCACTATCAAAAATAATCGGTACCCGTTTGGCAACTACTGCGGCAATGCTTGGTAATACGTCAAATGAGGCTGGGCCACCGTCTAATTGACGCCCACCATGGTTAGATACCCAAATTCCGTCTGCACCGGCAGATATTGCGATGGCGGCGTCTTCTGGCGATTGAATGCCTTTGACAATAACAGGTAACTTGGCCATCTCTTTGATTTTTTGAATATCAGATGGCATTATACCTTGTTTAGCTGCTGCATAAATTTCGCTAATGCCTTTACCTGAACCATCACCGTTACCACTTGATTGGCTATAAGCGCTTAAATTTTTCATAGGAAGAGGGAATTGGAATTTATTGATAATATCTTCTTCACGATATCCGCCTAACGTTGAATCAACTGTTAAGATAATTGCTTTTGCACCAGCTTTAACTGCTTTATCAACAATAAAACGGTTGAAACCATCATCTTTACTCATATAAAGTTGGAAAAAATACGGTACATTAGGAGCAGCACTGGCAGCTTCTTCAATGGAGGTATTGGCATAAGTACTAATGGAGAAAATAGAACCCGCAGCGGCAACTCCTTTAGCTGTATCCATTTCGCCTTTTTCGTGAGCTAAACCTTGTGCGGCTGATGGTGATTGAATAATTGGGGTTTTTAGTGGGATATCCCATAATTTTGTTGTTAAATCGGCATGATCAACCCCTTGTAATACTCGGGGAACAATTTTTTTGCGATTAAAAGATAAAGTGTTTTCTCTCATCGTCCACTCATCTTCTGCACCACCGCGGATATAACCAAAAGCACCAGCTTCCATTCTTGCTTTAACTAATGCTTCTAATGAAGCAATATTAACGATCTCTATAGCGTGTTCTTCATTACTTGTATGGTATGACATGATTCACTCCTAATTATGAGAATTAATGTTGCCATATTGTTATATCACAGCTATTTTTATTTAACATTAGGTAAAAATCTTTTTTTCTAAAAATAGCATTTTTTATTATGAAAAATGCGATATTAATAAAGACATGATAGGTGATGATGAAAAGCATCTTACGATGCTTTTTGTAAGGAAAGAAAAAGGAATGGTGATTATTTTATGCCATACTCAGCCCGATAAGCTTCAACTTGTTTTACTTGATCTTGTCGCTCTGGGGATTGATAGAGGTATTGGATCAAATCATCTAATGTGATAATTGAAATCACATCACAATGATAAGTTTGTTTAATTTCTTGGATTGCTGATAGCTCACCACGACCTTTTTCTTGTCGGTCTAAACAAATTAGTACACCAGCAAGTTTAGATTGGTTATCTTCTAATATTCTCATCGATTCACGAATCGCTGTACCAGCGGTAATAACATCATCAACTAGCATAACCCGTTGCTGATAAATTGAACTGCCGACTAGGTTGCCACCTTCGCCATGGTCTTTAGCCTCTTTGCGATTAAAACAATAAGGGACATCGACATTATGGTGTTCTGATAGTGCAACAACGGTTGAAGAAACAATCGGAATACCTTTATAAGCAGGACCAAAAATGACATCATATTCTAAGTTGGCATCCATCAACGCAGCTGCATAAAAACGGCCTAATAAAGCCAGATCTTTGCCAGTATTAAATAATCCAGCATTAAAGAAATAGGGGCTTTTTCTCCCCGATTTTAGTGTGAACTCGCCAAATTTTAATGCTTGCCTATCTAAAGCAAATTCAATAAATTCACTTTTATATGATTTCATCGGTTTTCTCCAATTAGCTGTTTAGTCATTCAAGGCTTGTTTTTGTGCATCAATAATGGCGGTTATCCCATTTTTTGCTAATCCTAATAACGTTAACAGCTCTTCATGGCTAAATGGTTCACCTTCCGCGGTGCCTTGTATTTCAATAATTCGCCCGTCATCTGTCATTACAACATTCATATCGGTTTCTGCATTTGAATCTTCTATATATTCCAAATCACAAAGCGCTTGACCATCTACAATGCCGACAGATACAGCTGCAACTAAAGATTTAATTGGGTTTTGCTTAATTTTACCTTCGGCAACCATGTTATTAATGGCATCGTTCAGCGCAACACAAGCCCCAGTAATTGATGCTGTTCTTGTACCACCATCGGCTTGAATAACATCGCAATCTAGCGTGATAGTGTATTCACCTAATAATTCTAAATCGATCATTGCGCGTAATGATCGGGCAATAAGTCGTTGAATTTCCATGGTTCGACCTGTTTGTTTGCCTTTAGCCGCTTCACGTTGCGTACGTGAATTGGTTGCTCGTGGTAACATACCGTATTCGGCTGTTACCCAACCTTGATTTTTGCCTTTTAGAAAACGTGGTACCCCTTCATCAACAGTGGCATTACAAAGCACTTTGGTTTCACCAAATTCAACTAGTACAGAGCCTTCTGCATGCTTAGTATAATGACGGGTTATTTTTATAGGGCGGATTTGTTCCGCAGATCGACCAGACGGGCGCATGCAATTCTCCAATTGTTACAATTAAAAAATATCGTTTTGAACTCATTATTTAGGAGGACATCAACAAGATAGGGTTAATGTTTAGCCTAAGCTAAGAGCGCATTATACAGAATATATGATACAATGCCCAGCAAGTTTTTATAATTTTAAGGTGTTATTATGATTTGCAGTATGACCGCCTATGCAAGAAAAGAATTAAGTCAATCATGGGGAACCGCTTCTTGGGAGCTACGTTCAGTCAATCAACGTTATTTAGAAACTTACATTCGCTTGCCAGAACAATTTCGTTCACTTGAGCCTATCATCCGTGAAAAATTACGGAGTCGTTTAACTCGAGGAAAAATTGAATGTAATTTACGTTTTGAGCTAGATCCTGCGGGGCAACATCAAGAACTCTTGTTAAATAAAGATTTGGCTAAACAAATACTTAATGCAGCAAGTTGGGTGCAATCCGAACATCAATCAGGGCAAACTAACCCTATTGATGTGTTACGTTGGCCGGGGGTTTTATCGGCTAAAGAGCAAAATCTGGATGCGATTTCCCAAGAAATTATAGCCTTATTAGATAGTGCGATTGATGATTTTATTACCGTGCGTGAGCGTGAGGGTAAAGCACTTAGCGATTTGATTGTTAAACGCTTAGAAGCTATTACTATCGAAGTTGATAAGATTCGCAATTGGATGCCTCAAATACTAGAGTGGCAAAAAGAACGTTTAAAAGGCAAATTGCAAGAAGCCAATATCGAACTTGACCATTCTCGCTTAGAACAAGAGATAGTGATGCTTGCTCAACGTATAGATGTCGCCGAAGAACTTGATCGACTAATGACACACGTTAAAGAAACCTATTCTATTTTGAAGAAAAACGAAGCGATTGGACGTAGGTTAGATTTTATGATGCAAGAATTTAATCGCGAATCGAACACTATTGCATCAAAATCAATTAATGCAGATGTTACAGCTAGCGCAATTGAACTTAAAGTGTTGATTGAGCAAATACGTGAGCAGGTACAAAATATTGAGTAATCATTTAGTTAATAAATAATGCACTTGGTATTATCTGCGGTATTGTTATAGGGGGGATATAGGTACGATATAATTACGCGCTTTTTTCCCTCCTTTTATTTTTATAATTAAAGAAGTTTGTTTTGGTTAGAAAGGGAATTTATATGAAAAAGCTAATAATATTATTCTTATTGTCTATCTGTATGGTACCCCTTTCTTATGCTCAAAATTTTCAAGATATGAGTTTTGAGGAGTTATACAAAAAAGCGGCAGAAGAAAATAGTCCAGAAGCGCAATTTTACTTAGGTGTTAGGTATGTCCAGGGGGATTCTGTCGAGAAAGATGCACAAAAAGCAATAGAGTGGTATGAAAAAGCGTCAGCACAAGGAGTTACTGAAGCCGCTATGAATATCGTTAGCTTATATTATTCAGGCGACGGTGTAGAGAAAGATTATCGTAAGGTGTTTGAATATTATCAAAAAGTTACCGATAAAGACCCAGAAGCACAATTTGTTTTAAGTTTTATGTACAGCCCATGGTGAAGGTGTTGAGCAAGATAAGCGTAAAACGGCTGAATGGTATCAAAAAGCCGCTGCATTAGAATAGCCGTAATGCACAATGGAATCTTGGCTTGTTGTATTATCGAGGTAAAGGCGTCAAAAGGACAAAGAAAAAGCAGATGAATGGTTCAAAAAGTCGTATGAAAATGATGTGGAAGATGAATCTTGTGAGCGAGATATTAAAGTGAATAAAATGGGATTCAATCTTGATTAAACAACAAAAAAGTGTGTACAAAATAATGAGTAATTTGTGATTTAATGAACAAGTCTTTAGGTATTTTAGCCGTTATACTGGCTTCACTATTATGGGGTACAACAGGCACAGCAGCGACTTTTGCCCCTATGTTATCGCCTTTATTTATTGGTTCGTTCGCAATGGGGATTGGTGGAATATTGCAATGTGGGTTAGCCATTTCTTACATCGTCAAAAACCGTGCTTTATTAAGATCATACTATCGGTTTTTAATCGTGGGTGCATTAGCTGTGGCTATTTACCCTTTAGCTTTTTATTCGTCTATGCATTTATCGGGTGTCACTATTGGAACGGCTGTTTCCATAGGTTCAGCGCCTATCTTATCCGCCATCATTGAATACCGAAGTCGTGATTTTATACCCACTAAGCAATGGGTTATCGGTTCCGCCTTGGGGATTATCGGCATGATCATGTTGGTTTTTTCAGACAATTCGGCAACAACAATTCAATATAACCATATCAGTTTGGGAATTTTATTGGGATTGGTTGCCGGTTTCACTTATGCACTTTATTCATGGACAGCACGGCAATTAATGTTAAAAAAGGTTAACAGTAAAGCGGCAATGGGTGCTACCTTTGGTTGTGGCGGATTATTACTGATTCCGGTGATGTTAATCACTGGCGCTGTTTTTTTTGATTCATGGAATAATATTGCTGTTGGCTTTTATATGGCATTAATACCTATGTTTTTAGGTTACCTTTGTTATGGGTATGGATTATCAAAAATACCTGCCAGTATGGCAACTACGATCACCTTGTTAGAACCGGTCATTGCAGCAACCCTTGCCATGCTAATTGTGGGTGAAACATTGTCGCTAATCGGTTGGATTGGAATGCTGCTTATTTTTATTTGTTTGGTAATGGTGTCATTATCAAACATAACGAAAAATTAACGAGATTATTTTATTTACTGATTGGTTTTAAAAAATTTTAACCAGCCCAATTATTAATTAAAAAATAGCGATTAATGTTGCTAGTAGAATATTGGTTAAAGACCCCTATGTTGATGATAAAACCGATTCATTATTGAGATCTTTAACAGATACATTGTATGAATCTTAGTAAATGGGGAGCGTAATGCTCCCTTGTTGTTTGAAAATATTATTGATTAACTTGTTTTGGGTAATGCCGACTTCTTATCGATTTAAAATACCAAATCAGTACAGTCAAAGCGATTCCCGCCGATAACAGATCCGCAATAGGTGATGATGCCCAAACGCCATTGAGATCAAACAAACGAGGTAATAGGTAAAGAGTTGGCAACAAAATTAAAATTTGTCTGGAAAGGCTGAGCAAAATAGAAATTTTTGCCATACCGATACATTGAAAAAAGCTAGTTGTCACCATTTGAAAGCCAACAAACGCAAAAGAAAGCGTTGTGTATCGAAGCGCTATTGCTGAGGTAGAGACCAAGTCCTCATCTGAACTAAAAGCGCGTACTAAAATATCAGGGATAAAAAATCCAAGAAGAAACCCAATACTGGTAATCACCGTGGCAACTTTAACCGCATAGAAAAAGGTAGCTTTAACACGTGGATAGTTTTTGGAGCCATAATTATAACCAATAATTGGTTGCATACCTTGATTGATACCAATTACAACCATAATGATTAATGTAATCAACCTATTAGCATTTGAATAGCCCGCAATGGCATCATCGCTCGAAACTTCAGATAAAGGTGCATAATGTACTAGTTGCCAATTAATAAATACCACCACAATCGAGGCAGCCACCTGCATGGCAAATGGTGACATTCCAATTGATATTATTGATTTAATATAGGTTAAGTTAAGGGTGAAATTGCGCCGATATAGCTTAATACTGCTGTTTTTACTGATAAAGTGTTGCATCACAAATAAAAAGCTAATAAACATCGATAATGTGGTTGCAAAAGCCGCGCCACGCATTCCCCAACCTAGGCCAATAATAAAAATAGGTGCCAAAATAATATTGGCAATGACACTAATAAACATAGTTACCATTGCTTTGAATGGATAACCACTGGCTCGCATCATATTATTGTAATTAAACGTCAACGTAATAAAAATACTACCTGGTAAATAAACTTCTAAAAACTCTCTGGCATAGACATGATTGGTTGCACTAGAGCCAACAAAATGTAAAACAGGATCAACAAAATAGAGCAATAACGCCAAAGTAAAACCACTTAAAACTGCGGTTAGCATAAACGATGTGCCAGCAACCTTTTCAGCCTTGTCGTTTTCGCCTCGACCTAAAAAAATCGATATTCGGCTAGCAGAACCAATGCCTACTAGCATACCGATGCCTGCCGTTAGGTTCATTACTGGCAAAATGATCCCTGCACCACTCAATGCTTCACGGCCAATCCAGTGACCAATAAAAATGCCGTCAATAATGTTATAAAGCGTATTGACAATGGTTCCAATTACAGCGGGCAGTGCATATTGCCAAAATAATGCACTAATTTTTTTATTTTTAAAATCGTTATAAACATCAAGAGAGTGAGCCATTGCTTTTAATTTCCTGCTGTTAAATATTGTACAGAAGTTACAGATAACTATGTGTTTGAGTTAAAAGAATATAATCATTATTGAAATTCGTTATGATTTATTCATGCCAGTTTGTTGGTTATATTACCAAAATAATAAACGCGGTTTGCTATTTTTACTTATTTTTAATTATTGCTGACAGTGGTTTATAGCAACTACCCTAATTTATTCATTGCCATTATGGCGGTTAAATCTTGTCAAAAAATTTTAGGTAATGATGCGTTTTAGTATCTATTTGATGCAATTTGACTGTGCTAGTTTAACAGACTGGTAAATTGTTAATAGCACTTTTTCAACGCTTTGATAAAATAACGCTCTTAATGATTATTGCGATCCAATAGGAACCTCACCAATGAGCGTACAGATAGAAAAGATCATACTGCATAAATTAATTAGAAAAAGTGATACAGAAATCGAATTACAACTTCGTGATTCAATGCTAAATAATGAGCAGGCGGTTGTTAATCTAATTGAAGATATCAACCGTATTTATAACAACAAAAGCAAAGCCTATGGGCTATTTAATAGCGACAGCTTGTTTGAGCAATCGCTAAAAGAGTTACGCCTGGGTAATCAAGACTTTTTACATTTTAGTCAGGAATCAACCAAACAACTGCGTAACGAATTGGCTAAATATCCTTTTGCTGAAGGGGGCACGGTCGTATTTTGTCAGTATCGCTATTTAGCGGTTGAATACCTGATTATTGCGGTATTAAATAGCTGTTTAAGTATGCTAGTTAATGAAGACTTAGATATTAGCGAAACGCAATACCTCGATATCGCTCATGCTGACATTATTGCTCGAGTTGACATTACCGAGTGGGAAACCGAAGCTGACTCAAAACGGTACTTAACTTTTTTAAAAGGACGAGTAGGGCGCAAAGTGTCTGACTTTTTTATGGACTATTTAGGTGCTAGTGAAGGTTTAGATGCTAAAGCACAAAACAAAACGTTGGTTAAAGCAGTTGATGATTATTGTCAAGAAATGCAATTTGATAAACAAGACAAAACTAGCGCACGCGAAAATGTTTACAACTACTGTCAGGCACAATTACAAGCAGGTGAAGAAATTGAGCTGAAAAACCTAGCCAATGAGCTCCCAACAAATGGTGAAAATAATTTTGTTGAATTTATTAAAAATAGCGAATATGACTTAGAAGAAACATTCCCCGTTGATCGCAGTGCACTGCGTCAGCTTAAAAAATTTTCGGGTAGCGGCGGTGGGTTAACATTAAGTTTTGATTCGAATTTGTTAGGTGAACGCGTTAAATGGGATCCGCAAACGGATACGCTAGTAATTAAAGGCGTGCCACCTAATTTACGTGATCAGCTACAACGCAATAGTAGCACTAACTAATTATTCACTAATCATACACAAACAGCATTCTCAGGATAAAAAATGAAATATATTGGAGCACATGTCAGTGCCGCAGGTGGGGTGGATAACGCCCCAATTAATGCCTATCAAATTGGCGCAACCGCATTTGCGCTATTTACCAAAAATCAACGACAATGGCACGCAAAACCGCTTGAATCAGCAATTATCGACAGCTTTAAAAAGCGTTGTGAAAAATATGGCTTTACCAGCAAGCAAATTTTACCGCACGATAGCTACTTAATTAACTTAGGCCATCCTGATCGTGAACAGCTCGAAAAATCACGCACGGCATTTTTAGATGAAATGCAACGTTGTGAACAATTAGGTTTAACGTTACTGAATTTCCACCCTGGAAGCGATCTAAAACAAATATCGGTTGATGAATGTCTATCACGTATTGCCGAATCGATTAACATGACACTAGACAAAACAAGTAGCGTTGTGGCAGTGATTGAAAATACCGCAGGGCAGGGCTCTAATCTGGGCTACAAATTTGAACATTTAGCGCAAATCATTGACCAAGTAGAAGACAAAAATCGAGTGGGCGTTTGCATTGATACTTGCCATGCTTTTGCCGCAGGTTACGATCTCCGTACTGAAAAAGCTTGCCAAGAAACCTTTGCCGAATTTGAAAAAATTGTTGGTTTCAAATATTTACGAGGTATGCATTTAAACGATGCCAAAAGTGAATTTGCCAGCCATGTTGATCGCCACCATAGCTTAGGCAAAGGTAATATTGGCGAAGAAGCATTTAAATATATCATGCAAGATCCAAGAATTGACGAAATTCCGCTTATATTGGAAACCATTGATCCGGATATTTGGGCACAAGAAATTGCTTGGTTAAAGGAGCAAAGCCAACATCAACCATCTTGTTCTGTATAGGATTTAATATATATTTGTTTTTACAAAACGCATCGCAATGGGCTTTAGTTTATTTATATTTTACTTACTCACTGGCATAAGGTGAGTAAGGTACTCGTATATTGGATATCGTATTAATATACGGATATTATTTAATAATAATAATTAGTTAAAATAAGGAATAGCAGTTTGAATCAATCAGTATCGTCACTAGCAGGGCTTAATATTCCACCTTATTACCCAATTGAAGAAAGCCCTTTACCAGCTAGTTTTAGGCAGACTATGCAACAAAATTATGCGCAGCAATTAGTCATGTTAGCCGCAAAAGCAAAAAACGAAGCTGATGATAATGCGATTTGGAGCAGAAATTATCATTATGCTCATGAACGTAATGCAAAATTAAAAGCATGGACATCAGATACTCTTGATGATGTTTTTGCTTATTTAAATGGCGCTGAAAAAGAAGCCAGTTTAGATCTAAACAATAATAATCAATTTATTTGCCAAAACAATCTACTATTACTTACGTTGTACCGAGAATGTCTCCAAAAATTACCAGAATGCCATGTACAGCATTTATTACGGGCATATTATATTGAAACAAATATGCAAATTACCCATAATTTAGATTTACTTTTTGAAAAAGAGGAATAACTCCAGTAAGCAGATTTGCGACAATTTACCGACTTATTAGCCAGAATAATACCAAGCGAGCAAAAGGCAAAGCGATATATCGCAGATATTTTTAACGAAATTTTCTTTACCTTTTTAATTTGCTGAAGGTTATGCGGATTATATAGCCGTTGCAAATGCTTTAAACAGATTGAATCCAGAATGGATGGAGAAAGAACTATGAATAAAATAAATCAATTATCATCACAACAACTAATTACCGCCATATTTGAACCTGTAAAGCAATTGAATAAAGCCATGCCAGAACGTATTACTCAATATATTCTATGTGGTGAAGACCCAAACGTGTTGGTTGATTTAAATCAGTTAAGCCAATCTTCAAACTCGACGAAAAATCTTTATGAATTACTTAGAAGACCTTGTGATTTGTATATCATTAGCCTTGATGACAAAGCAAATTCATCGGAAGATGCAAGAATAGTTTTTTACCAACGTTGGACTGATGAGTATTCTAATGAACAGATAACCCGTTTTGCCCGAGTTTTAGCCGCAGTTTGTAGCAATTTACACTTTATTAAACTCATTACTTCACAGGTACCATCTTGGTTTTTATATCTGCTATATGATGGTTTGATTACCACAATGACAGATTGTATTAACGAGGATCAACGACAAAATTGGTCAATTAAACAATTACATCAATTGCTTGATGCTCAAGAGCCAGAATCAAGCCAGAAATTACTAATGGCTATTTTTGATCGTCAAAATATTTCAATTAACTATCAGAGTTATTTCAGAAATTTCTTTATAATTAATGATTTATTACCTTATATTATTGAGCATATCGAGATTTTCAAACAATTACCCGAGCAAGGTATTGCGGTATTAGGGCAAGTTGAGCAATTAAAATATATCCAACAACATCCTGAGCTCCACACACTGATGATTGACTTTATTGCTGTACAGTCATTAAATAGCTCAAAACAAGTTAGCCAGCTAGCAACGGAAATGCTACTTAGCTCTCCGCGCGAAATAGTACAACCACATTTACAACGGTTATTAACCTCAGGTACCGTTAAACAACGTAGCAGTGCTGCGACATTGCAAGCTAGAATTTCATCTGATCCGACAATTTTACAACAAGCCTTAGCTAGCGAAACAAATAAAACCGTTATTACGGCAATTGAAAGTGCACTGTCTCGGCTTGAAAGTGCCAATGCCGTTGAACAACAAGCAACGTTGGTCATTGCTGATTTCGAGCCAATACAAGATATTGATTTACCAATCAATGCTCGAGATATTTTGCAACAAAATTATGAAGAATATTTGATAGAATGTGAAAAAGCAGCGCAAAAAGAGGCTGAATATAATAAAAAATATTTAACAAATTGGACGACAGAAGCAGAAACATATAAAGCTTTAAAAGCGGTCACATCGAAAGATTTGGATGATATATATCACTATTTAAATGGTAAAATTGAGCTTTCGGCATTATTTAAAAAAGCAAATAATAGCTTCAGTACGTCATTTGTATTGGCTAAAAATAGGCTACAAAATTTACCCGAATGTACACTTTTTCATTTTTTGCGTGCGGCTAGATTGGCTGATAAGTATTCTGGCATTTATTATTTTCAACAATTATATGAAAAAAACGAATTTTTAAAAGACTTTGATCTTAGGCAGATAGCCTATGTATTAGCAAAACTTGATGATCCTGAACGTTCTCTCTATGCTATTGCTTTGCCATTTTTAACCACAGACACTTATCATGAGTTCTATGAAAATGAGCCAAACAAATTATGGCCATTTTTTGCCGAACATGAATTTTTGCTTGATGAGGCGTTGGGATTTGCTCCAGCCAACAAAATCTGGTCGTATATCAATATAGATAAAGCGAGCGCTATAAAAATATTACAAACTTTTCCAACTTTGCCTGCTAAATATGTTTCTTATCTATGTGAATTAGCCTTGGAAGAAAGCAAACAAATACGCTATACAGCGCAAGATGCTTTAAGTGTAATACCAAATATTCACAACCAAGTGGAGCAGGCGTTATCATCGGCTAAACAAGAAGTGCGTATTGCAGCAGCTAATTGGCTTGCACAGTTAGGGCAAAAATCTTCGATTAAAGCATTAAATGAGGCTTTACAAAAAGAAAAGCGCGAAACCGTACAAGCGTCATTATTAATTGCGCTTGAAAAAATTGGTGAAGATATTAGCCAGCAATTAACCATTAAAAAACTATTAGCCGATGCACAAAAAGGCTTAAAAGGTAAAAAACCTACTGATTTTGATTGGTTTGATGTAACGCTAATACCATCATTAACTTGGCAAAATGGAGAAGATGTTGATCCACAAATTGTGCAATGGTGGGTATGGTTAGCTGTCAAGTTGAAAGAACCCGCTAACCCATTATTAGGCATTTATAGCCGTTTATTAAGTTTGTCAAGCCAACAACTATTAGGCGAATTTATTTTACAAAGTTTTATCAAACAAGATACTCGTAGACCAACAGTGGAAGAGGCTGAGGCACAAGCCAATTTATTGGCGGATAAGCGCTTACAACAATGTATCAAGTGGTATCAACAATATCCTCAATATTACCCAAGTTATGCCAATATCACTTTTGAACAAATATTTGAAGAGATAAAAAATGAAACACTTGCCGTCTATCTTGGATCGGCCATTAAAGCAAAAGGTCTATTAGCATTAACTCGTGGTATTGAAGGTCGTGTTGCGGTTTCACTAGTACGTAACTATATGAAAGATCATCAACAACGACGAGCACAAATTGAGGCCATGCTTGAACCACTTGCAAATAGTGATGATCCACTTATTACGCAACTCCTCTTATCGCTTGCACGCCGTTATCGTACCGCATCGATACAAGAAAAAGCACGATTATTGGTGGAAAATATTGCGAAGCGTAATGGTTGGACGACCGATGAACTCGCTGATCGCACCATTTCTACCGCAGGGTTAGATGATAATGGGGTGTTAACGCTCGATTATGGCGAACGAATTTTTACGGCGAGTTTCGATGATAAATTTAAATGGCATTTAAAAAATTCAGATGGTGATGAAATTAAAGCGTTACCTGAAGCACGTAAAAGTGAAGATGTAACGTTAGTGAAAGAAGCTAAAAAACAGTTTACTAACAGTAAAAAAGAGCTAACGCAATTACTCAATATGCAAATGACCCGTTTTTATGAAGCCATGTGCGCACAGCGCCATTGGCGAGTTGAGGATTGGCAAAAATACTTGCAACCACATCCAATTGTGGGAAGGCTTGTTCAACGTTTAATTTGGCTTGAATTAGATGACAAAGGGCAAATTGTAAATAGCTTCAGGCCAACCGAAGATGGTAGCTTAATTACTACAGACGATGATGAAATTTCATTAAATCAAGTAAATAAAATCGCTGTTGCACATTCGGCATTGCTATCAAGTGATAACATAAAAGCATGGCAACATCATCTTAAAGACTACAAAGTCACGCAATTATTTGACCAGTTTACACACTCATTACCCGATGTGAGTAAAGTTGAAGATAATATTATCGATGAATGCTTTGGCTGGTTAACTGATAGCTTTACCCTACGTGGCATTTTAACAAAATTGGGCTATAAACGTGATGCTGTTGAAGACGCAGGTTGTTTTTATGGCTACTATAAATATTTTGTTGGCCTTAATCTGTATATCAATATTGAATTTAGCGGCAGTATGGTACCCGAAGAAAATGTTCCTGTGGCACTTTTTAACCTGTATTTTAGTAAAAAACCCGGTTTAAAACACCGAGCAATTGAACTTAATCAAGTGCCACCCGTATTGCTTGCAGAAGGCTATGCTGATTATATGGCTGTTGCTAAGGCCAGCAGTGGTTTTGATCCAAAATGGGAGCAGAAGCTATTATGGTAAAAAACGCACAAGCTATTCGTTTAAGTGCTGAACAACGTTATGCTTATGAGCTAAATACGCTACTTGAATTAGATAATGCAAACAATAAACCTCAAGGTTGGAACTTATCACCCAAATTAGTACGGCAATTTATTTTAGGTAATAAAGAGCTGGGCATTAGTCGTAAATTTTTTGGTGATGATCCACTGGTCGATCGGGCAATTGTTTCTTTACTTGGTAAACAAGGTTTGATGTTAGTCGGTAAGCCGGGGACCGCTAAATCGATGTTGTCTGAATTGCTAGCGGCAGCAATTAGTGGCGATTCAAATCTGACTATTCAAGGCACGGCTGGCACCAGTGAAGATCATATCCGATATGCTTGGAATTACGCTTTACTATTAGCTGAAGGACCAACAGAGCGCGCATTAATCGGCTCGCCTATTTACCATGGTATGCAACAAGGTAAAATTGTTCGTTTTGAAGAGATCACGCGTTGCCCACCCGAAATTCAAGATGTACTGGTATCATTAATGTCTGAAAAGCAAATGATGATCCCTGAAATGGGGCAAAGTGTAAAAATGAGTGCTAAGCCTGGATTTAATCTTATTGCTACGGCAAACTTGCACGATCGTGGTGTGCACGAAATGTCGGCTGCATTAAAACGTCGCTTTAATTTTGAAACGGTTAATCCTATTACAGATAAAAATTTCGAAATAGAATTAATTCAAACACAACTTAATCAGGAATTAGGCGAATTAAAATCACAAGTCATTGTCCCTATTGATGTCATTGAACTGCTAGTGACCACATTTCAAGAGCTAAGACAAGGGCAAACGCAAAATGGCACTCACCTTAAAGTGCCTGATGCCGTGATGTCAACGGCTGAAGCTGTGAATATTGTGTATGCTTCAGCATTAGATGCTTATTATTTTGGTGATGGCACACTAAATGGGGGGCAGATTGCCAAACAACTGATAGGTGTTGTTTTAAAAGATAATGCTGACGATATCAAACGAATTCAATTTTATATGGATAATGTGGTGCGTGAACGGGCTAAACATTCATCGCAATGGCACTCGTTTTATCAGGTATCTAAACATTTTTGGAAATAATTAATCAATAATGATAATGAGCCGATCACAATTACCACAACGCCTACAACATGCTTTAATAGGTAAAGATGCTTTGCAACAACAGCAGATCTATTTTGCGCCTGTACGTCATCATAGTCCTGCTTGTAGCTATGCTGTTAGGCAACTGATTAACCAAATTAAACCTACCCATGTTTTAATTGAAGCGCCTGCGAGCTTTTCATCCATACTCGATGAATTATTACATCACGAAACTGAGCCACCTATAGCCATACTTTGTCAAGCTGATATCCAAATAGCAAAATACCTAAATAATGAAGAACAGGCGATAGGCAATGAGCAAGATAACGAAAAAGATAACGATAATGAATTGCTATCAGCAACGGAATTGATTACGCGCACCGCATTTTACCCATTTTGTAGTTATTCACCTGAATGGCAAGCAATGCAATTGGCAAAAAAATACCATGCTAATATTCAATTTATTGATCTACCTTGGGCTGAGCAAGCTGTTCAAGAAATGATGCCAAAGCATGATGCATCATTGTTATGTGAAACCTATTTGAAACACAGTGAATATATTACGCAATTAGCTAGAAAATTACACTGTCGTGATCATGACGAAGTTTGGGAACATTTGTTTGAATTACGTGATTTTGCTGATATTGCTAACTGGTGCACTTTTTTTGAAGATACTTTCATTTGGTGTGCCATGGCAAGGCTAGAATATACTGCTTCATCGCTTGAATTAGAGGGCTCTAGCCAACGAGAACAGCATATGATAACGGCTATTAGGCAATTAAAACAGTCCATGCCAGAGGCAAAAATTGTCGTTGTCACAGGAGGATTTCACACTTTAGCACTGTATGAGGGATTGGCGAACGCAAAACTCATTGTACCGAACAAAGCAAAAATTAATAAAGTAAATCAACAGCGCGAGGCGAAACAATGGCAAAATAAAAATGATGGTGATCGAACTTGGCTTATTCGTTATAGTTTTGAGCGCCTTGATGCATTAAACGGCTATTTTGCCGGTATGCCTTCTCCTGCTTATTATCAAGAAGTGTGGCAGTTAATGCTAACTTATGAACAAAATTATGAACAAAATCAATCACAAACCACACAAGATCACCGACAAGCACAAGCCTTACAATTTTTATCAAATATTGTGCAGCAATTACGAAAACAGCAAAGTGTTGATAATGGTGCCAATAATGAAATTGGCTTGGTACCCTTAAAATCTGCGATTGAACAAACCTATTTATTAGCCGAGTTACGAGGGCATTGTGGTCCAGGACGATATGATTTACTTGATGGTATACAGTCAGCCTTTATCAAGGGCAGCATTCATGATGTGCGTGGAGAATTTTGGCAAATAATTCATCGTACTTTATCGGGCGACCAATTTGGCAAAATCCCAAGTAACATTGCTTCACCGCCGTTAGTCAATGAGGTTTACGCAATGCTCAAAAAGTATCGTTTTAAATTAGACGATACATTACCTAAAATTGCACATATTGATATTTACCGTAAACCTGAACATCGGCAACGGAGCCGTTTTTTACATCTGCTGGCTTTTTTAGATGTTGGCTTTGCCCAGCGCCTTGATGGCCCCAATTACCAGTATGGAACACGGTTAACCATCATGTTTGAAGATTGGCAATACCAATGGACACCAATGGTTGAAGCCAAGTTAATTGAGCTATCACAACAAGGCACTCGGTTAGAACACATCGCTTTACAAAAACTACATCTATTGATGGAGTCATTAACCGAAGATGGCATAACCCAACCTTGCCAACTTGTTGTTCAAATTATGCTAAAAGCGGCTTTAATGGGATTTCCATCCTATTTTACAGCGTTATTGACAAAGCTATCAAAATACTTAGATACGGACAATACATTGTCATCATTAGTTGATTGTGGGCATCGATTACTTTATTTATGGCAGGGGCGTGATTTTTTAGCGCTTAATGATAGTGTCACTTTGTTAGCTTTATTAGCTAAAGTACCAAGGCAAGCTTTTTTCTTACTAGATACATTAAAGCAATCAGATGAGCAACAACAGCAAGAAAATTTCAATACATTATTATCACTTAGAGATCTACTCAATAATTTACCTGAGCAACTTAACTCGAAAAAGCTTAAGCAGGATTTTTATTTTAATTTACAACGTTTACAGCCTTTATTAACCCAAGCGCCACTAATTCGTGGTGCCATTGATAGTCTCTGCTACCTAGATTCGCAAATTAGCCAATCAGAACTTGATGAAAAAATAAAAATTGCTTTTGATTTAGGTGCTCAATATGAACAGGTAAGTAGTTATTTAACTGGCTTGATTCAATGTTCACCAGAATTACTTATTCAATCGTCGCAACTGCTAATGAGCCTTGATGAATTGTTGGTACATTGGGATCAAGAAAAATTTATACAAATACTGCCTGATTTACGATATGCCTTTGCAAAGTTGACGCCGAAACAAAATGCGACAATTGCTGAAAAAATTGCTAAAAAATATCATATCAAAAAGCAGAGCATGGACTTTGAACAATATAAATTTAGTGATGACGACTTACAAAAAACACTCGCTTTAGAATTTGCTATTTGCCAGTATATTAATCAACAACAACTCCAAGATTGGTTTAAACGGTAAGGTATAAACATGAATAATAATAAACCAATAATCGACACGCAAACCGTTAATCATATTAAACGATGGCGGTTGATTTTAGGTAAATATGCTGATTATCACCTTAATCAAATAGCATTCGATCAAAATGATCTTAGGTTAGCACAATCATTAGATTTCCTTTATCGGCATGAATACCGTCAACGAGGGTTAAACGTGGATGAACAAGATCACACAAAGCACAAAGGGAAGGGCGGTAGCAATCATCATTCTGTGTTTAACACCATTAGTTGGTTAAATAAAACGCGAAAACTATTTCCTAAAAGCACTTTTGAACGAATGCAACAGCAGGCAATAGAACGTTATCAATTACACGAGATCTTAAACGATCCTAGCGTTATTAATGCGTTAGAACCCAATATGAATTCGCTGCATTTATTAATGAATTTTCGGGGGCAATTAAAAAAAGAGGTTTATTTGGCAGTAAAAGAATTGATTCAAAGGGTTGTTGATCAGATCTTACAAAAAATTAAACCCAATTTTATTAATGCGATAAGCGGTAAAAAACATCGATTTCGACCTTCCCAAATACGTTGTAGCCAAAACTTCGATTGGCGAGCTACAATGAAAGCCAACTTAAAACATTTTGATCAAAACAACCAGCGACTGATGATTGAAAATGTCATTTTCAACTCGCGAATGAATAGGCATTTACCTTGGGATATTATTTTATGTGTTGATCAAAGTGCATCAATGAATAACTCAATTATCTATTCTGCGGTTTGTGCAAGTATCTTGGCGAAATTACCTACAATTAATTTGCACTTGTTTGTTTTTGACACGCAAATTGTTGATCTTACTCATTTAGCTCACGATCCTGTTGAAGTGCTTATGAGCGTTCAGTTAGGTGGCGGAACAAATATTGCAAAAGTGCTTAATTATGCTGAACAAAAAGTCAAAACCCCGCATCGAACTATTATGGTATTGGTTAGTGATTTTTGCGAAGGGGGATCACTCATTGAACTTTATACCACCGTGTCAAGGATGAATAGTAACCGCATTAAAATGTTAGGATTAGCCGCATTAGACGACAATGCCGAGCCGGTTTATGATTTGCAAATCTCACAGCAATTAGCTAATCGAGGTATGCAAATTGCTGCATTAACGCCTGAACATTTTGCTACTTGGTTAGTGGAGGTTATGTAATGAGTTGGCAGCAAATTTATTTAAATTATGATCAAGACGCTTTAGCGCTTTATGCTAACATTGGTTTAATTCGCCGCGCTCGTAAAGATATTGAGGCAAATAAAATTGAATTTATTCAGCAAGAAAATAATAATATTTTGCAATTCAATGCTGATGGACAACAAGTTTGTTTGCCTGCACAAGGGATTCAAGCTGCCAGTTGCAGTTGCCCAGCGCATGGGCATTGTAAGCATATCATATCGGCTGTTTTATGGTTGCAAGCGCATAATTCAGAGCATAGTTTAGCGAATGGTTCAGCAAATAGTTTAGCAAATAACTCAGCAAATAACTCATTACCAGAAGAAACTCCCCCTCATTGCACTAAACGAGATGATAAAAGCCCAATAAAACCATTAATGGCATTAGATGATTTGAATAAAGTTAATAATCAGGCTAAACAAGATCAGATTAAGCCAATCACGCCTTTAACTAACGTGTTAACTGAATTATTATCATTAGATGCTAGCAAGCTTTTAAAAAAAGCAGGTAAAGCGAACACACTGACGGCTTATGAACTTGTATGCAATTGGCAAAAAAATAATTTACTGACAATTCAATACCAACAATCGCAACAATCGCAACTACGTATTACGGTACCTGAAAGTTCTGAACCTATTATTTATATAGCAGGAACAGGTTTTGATGGGATGATCTCAGCGCTCCCCATAAAACAAAAAATGGCTGTGCATTTAGCCATTATTGCTTATCTTTTTGAACAAAATAATCAAGCATGGCAATGGCCAGTAACCGTAGATCAGATAAAAAATGAGACTCAACTACTTTCACTTGAAGAAATTACCCTCATAAAACAGATTCAAACATATATTTATAAGCTTATTTATCAAGGCTTATCTCATATTAGTCATAATCAACTATCGCATTTACAATTATTTAATATATCAGCCAAAACACAAAATTTACCGCGGTTGGCGGCAATGCTTAGGCAACTATGTCAATTGGTTGAATTACTGGCTAAACGCCATTTTACCGTTGCAGAACAAGATATTTTACTGTTTTTGGGGCAGATAAAAGCTTATACCGAAATGCTATTACATAATCAAGGTGAACCGCTTAGTAAATTGCGAGGTAAGATAACGCGCCAATATAAAACAACAGAGCAAGCACTTGACTTATTACCATTAGGGGGATATTGGTGGCAAAGTAAAACCGGAGCCGTTGGTGCAACATTTTACTTTTGGGATATAAAACAACAACAATACCAAGAAACGACATTAGCCAGAGCTGATAAAAATGATATCAATTTTAACCGTGTAACAATTTGGAACAGTATGTCGATATGGCAAACATCCCCTGATAGGTTAATGCAAAAAGCCATAACACTTCATCGCCCTCGTATATCCCAAAATGGCGAGTTAGCCAGTAGTGGTTCGACCGCTACGTTACAACAAAACGGGTGGAATGATGAAAATTATCTTAAATTTAAAGCAACTACAGGCTTCCAAAATTGGTCAGTATTAAATGGTTATTTGCAAAATAGCCATTTGGATGACGTTCTTTTTAATGAGGTAGTATTTGTTCATATACAAAATAACGATAAGCCGTATTTTGATGAAATTAGGCAAAGTTTAGTTTGGTGCGTAAAAGATGCCGAGAAAAACCAGTTATTTTTACGGCTGTTTTGGGATGAATATAGAAAATCACGCATTGAGGTTTTACGTAGTTTTCTAGAAACACAAAATCAGCCTTTAACCATATTAGTGAAAGTCGTAAAAAACGAGAGTTTTTTAGATTTAGAACCTTTCGCTTTACTTTATAAAGCACAAAAAACAAATGAAATAAAAACCTTAAATCTTGATTTTGAAGATTCTTGGCGCCGAAGAAAAACCGTAGTGGCCGAACACATGTTTCTCTCAAATACTTATACAATGCGAAAAATGCAGTTAAGCGAAAATAATTACACTAAAGATTCGCTTTCAACTTTTATTATTCAGCCACTATTAACAATACTTGAAAGTGTGGCTTGTTCGGGACGACTTGAATTATTTATCGATCAAAAACAGCAATTGAAAGCGATTCAACATGATTGTGATACTTTAGGATTAAACTCGTTAAGTTTAGTGTTAAACAAAATCCTTAGCAATCAACTCATCTCGATAACGCATCTATTACAAGCGGTTTATTTATGTTATCTATTAAAAAAAATGCATTATCAATTACCTATACAGCTTATTAAGCCGAATTGTTAGCTTAAAAATCGTTCAGAAAAGCTATTGATTTTATTGAAGTTTTTTTGGTGCAATTGCTTTCTCATCCTAAATCATTTTAAAGTCGTTAAAATGGTTGTTATTGATGCCAAAATGAATCGCCAATGCATTAATCGTAAAAATGATTAAACTCTATAAAAAGTAAAAGTGGTGATTCAATTCGATAAATTAATCAATCGTTTTTTAGTAAGTAAAGAAATAATGAAAAACGTTATAAGAAAATTCGCCTTGCTTTAGTGTAACCTTGCTTTAGTATAACTTAGCTTTTTAGGCTACCAGCCAGAGCGATTAACTCTGGCAGAATATCTAAAATTAACACCAACTGTTGCATAACTAACAAATCATTATTGGCTAGATTATCATTGATCGAGAGCGTTTCAATATAATCTGTGGTCGATTTTTTTATTAATTGATATTTTTCATCCAGTTTTTTATCTGTTAACAGATTGATAATATACACGGATAGATCGTCAAACAGTTCAAGTGTGTGGGGCGAAATCCCTTTATCTCGGTGTGCGCCTAAGGTAGAAAGATAACTAATCAATGTATGATTAAGGGTTAATAAACGAAATCCTTGATCAATAACAGTTGGGTTCATATGAGGCTCTTTTGTCATCAAACTAATTAAAGATGATAAATCGGCATTGCTATCATGAGCGGCTCGCCTTGCTAATCGATATTGCGGATCGTTGGTTTTTCCTGATAAGTACTGGCTACCAATTAGCGCTAAATAATGGCTGTCATCATGACAAACTCGATCAATCAATTTCGGTAAGTTTCTAAATTTCCAATCAGGCCAAATAAAACTAACGGCAAACCACGCAATAAAACACCCTATTAAGGTGGCAATAATGCGTGAAATAGCCACCGAAATGCTACTTTCACCAATCAGGCTAAAGCTAAAAAATACTAACAATGTAATAAAGGCGGTGGCGTAAGCATATTGTGAATTTTTAAATAAAAAGAATAACCAACCAGTAATGATAATTAACACTAACTGCTCTTCAACGCTAGGAAATAAATATGTAAGAGGAATGCCAATAATAATACCTAATAGAGTGCCGATTACACGTAATTTTAATCGGTGTTTTGTCGTTGAGTAATTAGGCTGGCAAACAAATAGGCTGGTTAAGATAATCCAATAGCCATGAGTAAGTTGGAAAAAGGAAAGTACCATATAGCCAACAAATAAGACAAGGCTCATACGAATTGCGTGGCGAAATAATGCTGATTTAACCGTCAAATTACGTTTAATTTTGCTAAAAATATCATGAAAGCTTGTTAACTCTTCGTCAACTAATTGGTTATCTTCTTGTTCTTTTGATAGATGTTGCTCAGTATCAACATTGGCTAATAATAGATCAATAGATAGCAAGTTTTGATATAAGCTTTGCAAAGATTTAACCAATAATGCATTGTTTTTATCACGAATTTGATATTGTTTGATAGCTTCTTCAAGGTACGAAAAGTAATGCACAAACAGGGGATCGTGCTGATAAGTTTGATTTAGCTTAATTGACACAGCTAACTTAGTGCAAGCTTTGCCTTGCAAATTTAAAATACGGGCAAACCGAAACAAAATATCGCTATGCTTAAAATGCTGGCTTAAGGTTTGATAATTGCTATGTGACGAGCTAGCCCGCTCATGAATATCTTGTGCGACAAAATAATAGTTAAGCATCTTTTTGACAGAAGATTGCCCTCTGTAACTCTTTAGTCGATTAAACAGTGTGCTTTTGGTTTGATTAAAAGCATTAACCAACTGATTATTGCTATTGGTCAATTGTTGTGTTTGTTTGATAAAATGATTGGTTTCATCGGGATCAAACATGGCCGCTTTATCATCAAGATATTGTGCCAACTTTAAAAAACAGTAAGATAAGCCTTGTTGTGTTGTCCGAATTGGTTGAATCATTGATTCTATAAACGAAACAATACTATACCAAAGTGTTCCTAACAACAAAAAACAGGGTAATGTATAGTTATCTGTATATAAATTATGCCCAAGCATGGTATAGGCAGCAATCAAAAGTGACCCAAAAGCAATGACGCCATAACGTTGCCCAAGCGTACCTAGCATAATAAAAATAAATGTTGAAGACATCAGCCCCACAATAAACAATGCCGGGTAATCAAATAACCATTCGACCGAAAAAGTCGCAATAGAAAAACAGAACAATGTCAGTATGATATTAATACAGCGACTTAATGGGCGGGTGTCGATTTCAGTTAAACCTGCCGCGACAACGCCAAGAGTCAGCGGAATAACCAGCGAAGTGTGCCCTAAATACCACGGAACCAACGTCGATCCCGTTAAACTAATTAACATTCGAAGACTAAAAAGAAGATTACTGCTGTAAAAGACTTTACGTAAAGTCAAAATGAATGCGTGCACGGTGTATACGGTTTAGTGTGAGTTGAAATGGTGGTTGGTAGCATACTATATTGTCGGGATTTGTGGAAGAGTAGGCATAAATTGTCATTCTTTATAAGGCGAAAATAAAAAATTAAATAAAATCAATGGTTTTTATGACTAAGTTTTCATCAAAAAAATTCGCCCATTTTTACCATTACTAAGCGGCGGTTGGTTTTTTTGACACAATAATATGCTAAGAATCAATCATATCTAAAAGTCACAATAAAAACTTCCATTTAAAATAACGAGCTTAAAACGCTTTAGCCTAATTATTTTAAAAGGTACGCCATCCATTAAAAAATTTACAAAAAACTGACGAAAAACGGGCTAAATTTTTTTGAAAAGTAACAATTTCAATTATTGAAAAACAATCTTATCAAGTAAGTGGTAAACCAGAAAAATAAAAAAAGGTTTGTGTGGTAAGTGAAATGTGATGCTGTATTATTTAGGGCACCAATGCTAGTAGTCCAATGCCTTGATTGCTACCGCCTTTTTCTAAATCGTCAATTCAGTTAAGAATTTGTGGTCGATATTTTGCTGGTATCCCTATTCTCTTTTATTTTAAAAAAATGCCAAGAAAAAAATCAATAAAATCAATGGGTTTTCTGAATGATTTTTTAGGCTGACAATAGTTTATTTTAAGGTTTGTGGGGTTTAAGGTGTTTTAAGTTTTGTCAGTAACGTGTGTTATTAGTGAAAACCTATGAAGCGTTAATCTCTTAAACGTATCCCATAAAATCGAATAGAATAATGCGATTTCCCACAAAGCCAATTCTTAAAAGTCGTTACGCCATTTATTATCAATAATTAAACAAAAAACAAACAAAAAATAAACAAAAAGGTAGCAAAAAAAATTTTAGTGGTTATAATTTCGCTGTTTAAAAACTAAACTAGACAGTGATATTACACGCAGAAAAAAATTAAAATAAAACAAAAATCACGAGATGGGTGAAATGTAATGCAGTATTATTTTAGACACTGGATGTCCTATATCTTAACTTTTGTAGCTAGTTCCAAAAATTGCTTTTATGCACGCAACTTAATTAAATTCACAAAACTGTCTTTTTCGTTAAAGAAAAAATTGCTATCGCCACGCTTCTTGTTGCCGTTGTTGCTATTATGTTCATTGGATGGGCAGGCATTATCCGCGCAAAGCACAAAAGTAATACAAGGTAGTGCGCCGTATTTTACGTATGATGGTGGGCAAACGAAGATCTCAACCACCGAGGAATTATTAAGTATTAAGCTATCAGACGGTCAAATTATCACGCCACAAAAAAATATGTCAAGTCCAACAAATCCCATTGAGTTACCGCAACTGGGTGATAGTTTTAGTGATATTGCTATGCTCGTTCCAGTGGACGTGAATTCAATAGCGCTAAATGCATTACTCGACCCGCCATATCATTATTGGGGCGATGATGATGGCGACGGTCAAGACGCTAATGGGGCTAGCGCAACAGGGACTTTAACGGTTGATATCACCGATAAAGATGATAATGCCGTGAATCGTAATACGGTATTAAATATATGTGATGCACCTTATAAAGTAGTATTAACAAGCAGTGACGGTAGCTTAAGTACACGTTATGGTATGCCCAATAATAGTACATTTGATAGTGGTAGTGCTGTTTACTATATCAAACCAAAGGGATCAATCCGCTGTCATTATGATGATATCAAATACGTAAGACCGAATTTATTGAATAGAAATTCGACACCAAAAGGCGCATTAGGCATTTTTGAGACTGTTGGTCATTCTTATCAGTTTGATCTTTTTGGTAGCCTGCACACCGACAATGATAGAGGCGGATTTTTAGTTCAATCAACTAAGTTGGCTACATATGAACAAAATTTTCCGACAACAGGCGCTAATGGGCTGTATTTTTATTTAGATATGGATGATGATGTAAATCCAAGCGAATTAAGTTGGCCTTCGGTAAGTCAGGGGGGGATAACCGCTAGCATGACAGTAGAGCAGCCAAAACCATCAGCAGGTAACGGTTATCACTTTGAGCGTTTAGGCGGGGTAAAGGTCACCCTTACAGGTCCTACGGTAACGGCAGCTCAAAGACAATCTAGCAATCCAGGGACAATAGCTAAGCCAACTTTACCGCAACTATTTGTACTAAAGGGTTATGATAAAAGTAATAATGTGGTAATTAAATATGGATTTGTGTTGAAGCAGTGGTTTGTTCATCGTGGTACAAAAGGGACTTCCTATTCTGACTCATTAGCATGGTGTAATAGTTTGGGTTATCGTCAGCCAAAACTTAAGGATATAACCAATGCGAAGTGCGGTATTATTAATTCCCGTTTCCCTTGTGTAAATGGCATCGATGGAGCAGTGCCAACATCAAACGCTTGGGGGCGTCAGCGTAATATAGGTGCAAGTTTTAGTTCTGAGTGGGGGGATGTGAGTTCTTATACTGATTCTAGTTTTTTCAACGACAATTACGATTGGCATTGGACTAGTGACATTTTCAATGCAAGCAGCCATTTTGTGGTAAGCCCAGCGGAAGCTACTGTTGATTCCCGCGGGAATGGCGACAATTGGTATACCTTGTGCACTTATCCCTAGCGTTGGGTATTGATAAAAATTCTAAGTTTGCAAAAAGCAATATCAAATTCGTTTAAGCAAAGTCAGTAAAGCGCCAAACGTTCTGTAGTCAGGTGGCGCTTTAGTTAATTACCCCCCCAGTTAAGCGCTTTTGTAGTAGCAAGTGTAGTAGCAAGAAAAGGGATTGTTAATCAAATGACTAACTGTCATATTATGGTTAAAAAATAACGTTAAAAACCTCACATAAAAACTTCAAATAAAAATCAAGAATAAAATCAATAGGTTTTCTGACTGATTTTTGATAATAAAACGTATTAATCTTTTGTTAGCTTAAAAATTCTTTTGCTATTTTTTACTAATGAGAAGTAAGTCTTAAAATGATACGGTTAATCATAAACAGATGCTATTTATTGTTCCTTGTTTGTTTTAAAAATGTGCATTAAACAATGGGGAATTAAGATAGCAGTGGGAACAATATCCATTGTACGTTAAAATAGTCAGTATTATTACGAAAAATGATAAAGGAAATCGTATGACCACTGAAATGACAACGCTCGATAAAATCAAAAAACAAATTGCCGATAATCCAATTATTCTCTATATGAAAGGTTCGCCAAAATTACCAAGTTGTGGCTTTTCGGCACAGGCGGTGCAGGTTTTATCACAATGTGGAGAACCATTTGCCTATGTTGATATTTTGCAAAACCCAGATATTCGTGCCGAATTACCTAAATTTGCTAATTGGCCAACGTTCCCACAATTATGGGTTGAAGGCGAATTAGTCGGAGGGTGCGATATCTTACTAGAAATGTTTCAAGCTGGCGAGTTGCAAACACTTATTCAACAAACTGCCGAAAAACATAAACTTTAATTTCTAAATAGCATTAAGCGTGCAGATTAAGCGCGCTTTTTTATCGGTAATTTTTTGTTATTGTGTTGATGAATGCTTCGTGTTACTAAGTATTTTCACAATCCATGATTGACGTTACTTCTCTATCATCTATAGCTGTTAAAGGCCATCCACCTAACGTTTTAAGTCGATTGACGATTTTGCAAAAGAGTATTGCAGTTTTTTGCGTATCGTATAGCGCGCTATGAGCTTGTTTATGATCAAATTCGATTTGTGCTACTTGACAAGCTTTGGCCAGTACGGTTTGCCCAAAAACTAAGCCACTTAGTGATGCCGTATCGAAGGTGGCAAATGGGTGGAATGGATTACGTTTGATATTTGAGCGTTCAGCGGCAGCCATTAAAAAACTGTGATCAAAGTGTGCGTTGTGTGCCACAATGACTGCGCGGGTACATTCGTTATTTTTTATGCCGGCTCTAACCATTTTGAATATTTCGTCTAAAGCGTGTTTTTCATCTACCGCTGAGCGTAAAGGGTTAGTCGGATCGATTCCGTTAAAAGCCAGTGCTGTTGGCTCTAAAATCGCGTCGCTAAATGGATTAACATTAAATTGCAAGGATAGATCTGGCTCTAGCCAGCCGTCGGGTGTCATTTTTAAAGTAATAGCGGCAATTTCTAAAATAGCATTGAGTTTTGGATCAAACCCTGATGTTTCTATATCAATAACAACAGGATAAAACCCACGAAAGCGTTCACATAATTTGGCGTTTGGCACGTTAATCTATCTTAATTTGTCAAAAAAAGACTATTATGACAGCTTTTGATTATTTCGCCTAGCATTGGCATTGAGATTTGCTATTGAATAGTTAATTTTAATGCGCTTTTATTGTGGCAAGGATTGTAGCCATTTTGGCAAAATAGAGATTAAAACGAACAAGAAGATGCGCTGATTGATTAAAGTGATTATAATCAATCATCATCATATAAATGATCTTAAAACCGAGTGAATTATGCACAACTTTGAATTAGAAAAGATAATTAATAATGAACTACAAATTACCCGTTATCGTGATTATGCACCAAATGGATTGCAAGTGCAGGGGCGCGAACAGGTGCATAAGATTGTGACTGGCGTGACCGCGTGTCAGTTATTATTGGATAAAGCGGTTGAATTACAAGCCGATGCTATACTTGTGCACCATGGCTATTTTTGGAAAAGTGAACCACAAACCATTACAGGTATTAAATATAAACGGCTTAAAACACTATTAACGCATGATATTAATTTATACAGTTATCACTTGCCATTAGATGGACACTCCATTTTTGGTAATAATATTGAGTTAGCTAATTTGTTGGGGATTGCGGTCGATAAGCGTAATGATATCGCTGATCTGCTTTTTACTGGCACGTTAAACATGCCACTGACGGCGCTACAATTTAAACAACACCTAGAGCAAGTGTTACACAATAATCAGCGACAAGTGTTATTTTGTGGTGATAATGCACCAGCAGTGATTAATCGTATTGCGTGGTGTAGTGGTGGAGGGCAAGATTATATTGAGCAGGCAGCGCAAAATGGCGTGGATGCTTTTTTTACTGGCGAAGTTTCGGAACGCACTATTCATATTGCGCGCGAGTATGGCATTAATTTTTATGCTGCTGGGCATCACGCTACCGAGCGTTACGGAATTAAAAAATTAGGCGAATGGTTAGCTAATAATCATGGTGTTGAAGTTATTTTTATTGATATTGATAATCCGGCGTAACAAAAGTTGAATTTACTTTAGAAATATCGCATACTTGTTCGCAGATTTTTTATTCTTTACGTTGTGTTATAAACCAATAATATGAGAGGTCATTTTATGTTTACAGGAAGTTTGGTCGCACTTGTTACTCCGATGGATACCAAAGGAAATGTTGATCATGTAAGCTTAAAAAAATTGGTTGAATATCATATTGCTAATGGGACATCGGCTATTGTTTCGGTTGGAACAACAGGCGAATCAGCAACACTTGATCATCACGAGCATATTGATGTTATTAAACGAACCATTGATTATGCTGACGGTCGTATAGCCATTATTGCGGGCACAGGGGCTAATGCAACTAAAGAGGCTATTGAATTAACTCATCGGGTTGAAAATATTGGTGTTGTAGGTTGTTTAACGGTTGCACCTTATTATAACAAACCTACTCAAGAAGGTATGTATCAGCATTTTAAAGCCATTGCCGAAAGCACCGCTCTGCCTCAGATTTTATATAATGTGCCAGGTCGCACCAGTAGTGATATTAAACCTGAAACGGTTGGACGCTTGGCTAAAATCAAAAATATTGTTGCATTAAAAGATGCAACAGGCGATCTTTCTAGAGTCTATCCTACTCGTAAATTGGTTGGACCTGACTTTAAGTTACTTAGTGGTGATGATTCAACATTTTTGGATTTTATGATTTTAGGTGGTGATGGTGTTATTTCCGTTACCGCTAATGTTGCAGCTAAAGCTGTTGCAACTGTATGTCAACTTGCTGCCAATAACCAAATTCAAGAAGCCCGAACTTTAAATGATACCTTAATGGCTTTACATCATAATTTATTTATCGAACCGAACCCAACTCCAGTCAAATGGGCTTGTGCAAAATTAGGTTTAATGCAAGATGCAACAATTCGATTGCCAATGGTATCACTCAGTGCATCATCGATCCCCGCAGTTGAGCAAGCGTTAAAAGAAGCAAATTTACTCTAATTAGTGTTGTATAACCTTTATTTTAAAAAGTAGATATCTATGTTAAATCACACATTGAACAGAACTTTATTTAAAAACAAAGCCATTAAAAAAGTGGCTGTTTTAACCATTATGACTTCTTTATTTCTTGTTGGCTGTGGGAGCAATCAAAACTATAAGCGTGAAGTCGATGGAAATGAAGATTACCTTAAAGCGCCTACATTAAAACCGTTAATTATTCCTGATGGCATTTCTGTGCCAGCTGAAAGCGGTGAATTTTATGTTAATAATTCTGAACTTAGCGGTGATTTAGGCAAACGAGTGGATATCCGCCCACCAATTTTACCGATTCCGACTATTCAAGAAGCCTTTGCAATTTATAATAACGGCGCGGTGACGTTTAACGTGCCATTAAGTTATAACGTGTGGGAGCGTATCCCGAATAGTTTAAGCAAAAGAAATATCTCCATTGTTAGTCAAGATCATAATACGCTAAAAACTGGCAAAGCATTTATGGTACGTGCAGATGAAGATCAAACCGTTGAAGCGGCTTATTCATTCAAACGACAATTAGTGGGTGATACCGAAACGATAGTGATTTCAACGCTTTCGCTAACACGTGGGGCTGATGATTTAACTTCGCAGCCTATTGAAGTACAGCGTTATGTTGTTGGCTTATTTAATGGCATAATGGATGATGTTGCACCAGATTCATTGCGCGTTGTACCACCAAAAGCGCAAAGTGATGATGCTGCGAAAGACAAGACCGAGGGCAAGAAACCCGCAACAGCCGTGAGTGGTGAAAATCAATAATAAGTTTGGAATTTAAGGAGCGAATAGCTCCTTAATTCTTTATTGGCAATTTGATATAAGGTTATAAGCATGAAAAAGTTGGCTGAGCTTTATCGTGGTAAAGCAAAAACGGTATATACAACCGAAAACCCTGATTTATTAATCCTTGAGTTTCGCAATGATACATCGGCATTTGATGGTTTACGTATTGAACAGTTAGAACGTAAAGGAATGGTTAATAATAAATTTAACTATTTTATTATGACTCAATTGCGTGAAGCAGGTATTCCAACCCAAGTTGAAGCTTTACTATCAGATAATGAAGTGTTAGTTAAAAAGCTACAAATGGTACCTGTGGAATGCGTGGTGCGTAATCGTGCAGCGGGATCTTTAGTTAAACGTTTAGGTGTTGAGGAAGGCAAAGTTTTAAATCCTCCTACATTTGAATTATTTCTCAAAAACGATGCATTGCATGATCCAATGGTAAATGAATCGCATTGCAAAGCCTTTGGCTGGGCTAGTGAAGATCAATTAGTTAAAATGAAAGAGCTCAGTTTTAAAATTAACACAATTTTAACTGATTTATTTGATAAAGCGGGGCTAATATTGGTTGATTACAAACTTGAGTTTGGCTTATTTAACAATGAAATTACCTTAGGTGACGAGTTTTCACCCGATGGTTGTCGTTTATGGGAAAAAGATACACTAAAAAAAATGGATAAAGATCGCTTTCGACAAGGTTTAGGTGGCGTAATTGAAGCCTATGAAGAAGTGGCAAAACGTATAGGTGTTCCTTTGTAATGTTTGCGCAGTTTGATATTTCTTTTTTTCTTCTTTTAGGGTTAGCCGCACTGTGTTATTTAACACATAATAACACAGTGACATTTGCAGTACTATTATTGTTATTATTTAAGCTAACGCCATTAGCTGTTTACTTTCCATTTTTAAATCAATATGGTTTAACTATCGGTATTGTTATTTTAACGGCAGCTATGATGGTGCCATTGGCGGATGGATCATTAAAGATTGGCGATCTTGCCAAATCGTTTACCTCTTGGCAATCTTTATTGGCAATCTTTGTGGGTATTTTGGTATCGTGGCTTGGTACCCGTGGTGTATCGCTAATGGGAGCACACCCAACCATTATTAATGGCTTAATTATTGGCACATTAGTTGGTGTGGCTTTTTTCAAAGGCATTCCTGTTGGTCCGTTGATTGCGGCTGGTTTGTTGTCGTTATTGATTGGAAAAAGTTAGTCTATGTACAACGCCAACAGCACAAGAACGCTATGGGTGCTACAGGGTGAAGCTAGGCAATTATTTGCACAACTTAGTCATATTATCGGTAATTATGCTGGAGATTGGCTAACGATCACCTCGCAGGCTAATTGCCCAAATGAATTTGTTTTTAATATGCTTCCCCCTAACCAAACAAAAAAGTTATTAGGGCGCCAGTTTCGACATGCTATATTTGATGCAACAGCAGGATTCAATCTTGATGCCTTTGCTATGCTGGTTGGCACACTCGTTAAAGGTAGTATGCTAATTTTGTTATTACCTAACAACTTTTCCCGTTGGCATGATCAGGACAGCTTGCGCTGGAACGAAAATCCAACCGCTATTACTGTACCTAATTTTATTGCACATTTAATGCAGACCTTGGCGGAATGTGGTTTATCTTCTAATTGCAGATATTTTCCCCAACCCGCGACATTCTCGATTCCATCTTTACCCGTTATTACCGAAAATTATTGCGATTTAACCGAACAACAAAACACGTTAAAGCAATTGTTAAACAGCAATAAGCCTATTAGTGTTGTAGTTGCCAAACGTGGGCGAGGAAAATCAGCATTAGCTGGGCAGTTTAGCCACTATCGGCGTTGCATTGTTACTGCACCCAATAAATCAGCATTAACTACCTTTTTTACTTTTGCTAAGCCGAATACCCCCTTTTTTGCTCCTGATGAATTAATTGCATGTTCTCATAATAATTTTGCGGATTATTTGATTATTGATGAAGCAGCAATGATCCCTTTGCCAATGCTAAAAAAATTGCTACAACAGGCAATTGCCAATAATAGCCGAGTGTTATTAACTACTACAGCTGAAGGTTATGAAGGTACTGGGCAGGGCTTTTTGTTGAAATTGTTGTTAGACAATTCATATCAATATTTCTACCTACACACACCTATTCGTTGGCATGCGGGTGATAAGTTGGAGCAATTTAGTGATCGGTTGTTGTTAAATGGTTTATTAGAGCAAAAAGCTGGCTCCGAGCTCAATGTGTTATTAGCACAATATTCAAAGATTGAACGCAATGATATTAACGCATTAAGATCTATCTTTTATTTATTAAAAATCGCGCATTATCAAACCACATTAACGGATTTAAGGCGCTTGTTTGACGCACAAAACTTGTCGGTTTGGCAGGCGACAATTTGCAATGAGCAAGTTGCTGCAGCGCTCACCGTTGATGAAGGTAACTTGCCCGACATTCTGATCGATGAAGTGTGGAAAGGAGCTCGTCGACCTAAAGGCAATTTAGTTGCGCAATCGCTTGTTGCACATGCGGGAGAACGGTTGGCAGCTAAACTGCGTTCGGTTAGAATTAACCGCATTGCGGTGCTAAGCACCTATCGGCGCAAACATATTGCCAGCCAACTTATACAAACCCTATTTTATCATGCTAAAACACAGCATAATGATTTTTTGTCAGTCAGTTTTGCTTATAGCCCGACTAATTATCAATTTTGGACTGCTTGTGGATTTGTTTTGGTTCACGTTAGTAGCCATAAACAGGCAAGTAGTGGCAGTTATTCTGTTATGGCGCTTAAACCACTAACTGAATCTGGATTGCATTTAACCATTAAGCTAGAGCAAAAACTACAGCGCAACGCATACTGGCTTAAAGATATCATCGATTTGCCTTTCAGCGAGATGATCACAAAAGACAGTAACGCCATGCTTTCACAAGATTTAGATGGGCAAGATTTAGATGAACTGGCTGGATTTGCTTACTATCACCGACCGTTTGAAGCGACTTATGCGGCGCTGTGCCGATTGAATCACTATAATCAAACCCACCAGCAACCATTATCAATGCAGATATTGTCAGCATTGATAAAAAACAAAAATAATCAACCATTGATCGTGAATTTATATCAACTTGCGGGTAAATCAGCGTTAATGCAGGCCATTAAGCACGAGGTCAAAACATGGTTGGTAAGGCAAGGCGATAATGTGATTTTTAACAAAATACCCAATAAAGTTAGCTGATCATTATTGCAGACCCCTATGGGGTATGTTTACAATGATCATCATGTTTCAATTTAGTTTGTTTTAACTCAATTCGTTTTTATTAAAAAGGAATCGAATGTGGCGCATAATAATTTAGAAATCCGATCGCAACATCGGTATTCACAAACCAATCAACCAAAAAATCAACCAACAACAGGTGTTGGGTATTTTTTTAAAGGATGGTCATTGGCGTTTAGCCCAGGTATTAAGCGATTTGTTTTTTTACCCATAATCGCCAATGTGGTGGTTATGTCGATATTATTTTATTGGTTTTTTCATACCATCTCGGGCATGGTCGATTGGGGATTATCGTATATGCCAAGTTGGTTACATTGGTTAGGGTATATCCTCATTTTAATGGTTATATTGATGTTGGTTGTCCTATTTTGTTATTTTTTTAGCACTATAACTAATATTATTGCCGCACCGTTTAACGGTTTATTGGCCGAACAGGTTGAGGCGCAGTTAACGGGTATTCCAGCTCCAGATATATCGTGGATTAGTATCATTAAAGATCTGCCACGTATTTTTGGCAGAGAACTACACAAACTCGCCAATTATCTATTATGGGCGATCCCCATATTGTTAACTTATTTTATTCCTGTTATTGGACAATCAATAACGCCTGTGGTTTGGTTTTTATTTACTGCTTGGCAAATTAATATTCAGTATGCTGATTATGCCTTTGATAACCATAAAATAACTTTTCAGCGTATGAGTGAGTTACTTAAACAAGATCGGGGTGATAATTTAACTTTTGGCATATTAGTCAGCTTTTTTACTATGGTACCGGTGCTTAATTTAATTATTATGCCTATTGCAGTGTGTGGCGCAACAGCAATGTGGGTTGATCGCTATCGTCATCAAGCACTATTTGATAGTAGTGCCCAAGATTTTCGCTAAGGCAGGTGTTACTTTTTGTTAGTTGAATTTTTTGATGGCCAATCGTCGTCGTCATCTTGATAGGGGATAGGTTTTATCCCTTTCTTTTTTTCAAGATATGCTTTGTAACTTAGCCGATTCAGTGCTTTAATAGCATTAATAAAAATCCCAATTAAAATCACCACAATCATCCACCAGTAATCTTTTAACCACTCCATGCTATTTCCTTTTAAACTAATTGGATAACGACACAATGATAGCTATGTTAGCAACAATTTTTCTAAAATGCGGTGATAAATCGCAGTTAAGGTAATAATATCTTGGCAATTAGCGTTTTCATTGACCTTATGTATAGTTTTATTAAGTACGCCAAGTTCAATAACTTGGCATCCCATTTGAGCAATAAAACGCCCGTCCGATGTGCCGCCACTGGTCGATAGCTTAGTGTCAATATCGGTAAATTCTTTAATGGCACTAACCGCTGCATTAGTTAAATCGCCTTGTGGGGTTAAAAATGGGTGCCCTGATAATCGCCAATTTAACGTATAATTTAAATTGTGTTTTTGTAAGATCTGCTCTACGCGTGTTTTAATTGCCGTGTCAGTCAATTCACTACTATAACGAAAGTTAAATTGCACACTCAGATCACCAGGTACAACATTTTCAGCACCAGTGCCACCATTAATATTGGCAACTTGCATTGTCGTTTGTGGAAAGTATTGATTGCCTTCATCCCAAATAGTGTTAACAAGCTCGTCTAATGCAGGGGCAAAACGATGAATAGGATTATCCGCAAGGTGCGGGTAAGCGACATGACCTTGAATTCCATGTACAATTAAATTGGCAGTGAGTGATCCGCGGCGTCCATTTTTAATCTGATCACCAAGTACAACGTCACTGGATGGTTCGCCTACAATACAGTAATCAACACGTTCTTTTCGTTTAATAAGCAAATCAACGACTTTAACTGTGCCATCACTTGCATCGGCTTCTTCATCTGATGTAATTAAAAAGGCCACTCGCCCAGCATGATTTGGGTATTGCTTAACAAAATCTTCTGCGGCACAAACCATTGCTGCAACACCACTTTTCATATCAGATGCGCCACGACCATAAAGCACACCGTGTTCATCAATGGTCGGTGTAAACGGCGGGTATAGCCATTTGCTTTCATCACCAACTGGCACAACATCGGTATGTCCAGCAAACATAAGAGTTTTACTGGTGGCATCACCATGATAAGCCCATAAATTTTTGGTTTGCCCAATATTCACTTCTTCAATAATAAAACCAAGCGGTTTTAATCGCTCAATAATCATCTTTTGACAGTTTTTATCGTCAGGGCTTATTGATTTTTCAGCAATGAGTGCTTTGGTTAGCGCAATAACAGGTTCAGTCATAATAGTCTCGATTTTATTTAGATTGCGAAATAAATTGCGAATAAAGTTCATTTGAAAACCCCAACACAGCACGCTTGCCACCATCAATAAGCAAAGGGCGTTTTAAAATGGATGGGTTGGTTAACATAATCTTTTTTGCAGATTGCACATCATTTATTTGTGAACGGACGGACTCATCTAATTTTCGCCAAGTTGTTCCTCGGGTATTAAGTAAACTTTGCCAATCGACTAATTGCAAAAAAATATCTAAAAGATCTTCAGAAAGACCATCAGTTTTATAATTATGAAATTGATAACTGACATGGTGATCATCAAGCCAAGTAAAGGCCTTTTTCATTGTATTGCAGTTTTTAATGCCATAGATGATGTACATAATAGAGATCCAAGTTTGAAAGATAACAAAATTATAGCAGTATGGGCATTGTGCAGCAAATTGCAAGAAACTATTTGGTTAGATATCTTATTATTGATTGATTTAGTGTCATTAATTTTTTATCCCTTGGTTTTATCTTAAAATAGAAATAAAACCAATGTGGTATCTGATGTTTTTTGGTGAAAAATTAAGTTATCATATAAAAATTTAAAAACTTGCTACCCTTTTTTTAACAAAAAATTAAAACTAATAAAAACAATTGGTTATAAAACCATTTTCAAAAAGGGTTTTTGAAGACAAAAATCCTATTTGCCTTTTGCCAAACAAAGTTTATAGTATATTTGCTTCTAGTTTACCGCCGTGTAGGCGGTTTAGAAATATAATAAAGTCTTTATCAAAGAAAGGATACAGTTTACCGCCGTGTAGGCGGGTGCGTTTATAATGACAGTAAAAATCTATTGGGAATTTAAAGGACAATTAGCTATTAGATAAGGATAGCCTTTAGGGATTTTATATAAAATCCCTTATTTAATTTAGCATTTATCAACAAAGTAACGCATAATGCGATTATCATTAGTTAGTTCGGGGTGAAAGGCGCAAACTAGGATATTGTTTTGTTCTGCCATAATACAATGCTGTTGGACAAATGCGAGTTGCTGAACAGCTTTTCCTGCTTTGGCAATATAGGGGGCTCGAATAAATACAGCGGGTATTTGTAGACCAACAACTGGTATATCTAAGGTTGTTTCAAAGCTGTTAACTTGGCGTCCAAATCCATTTCTTTCAACACTTATATCGATTAAATTTAATAACTCTACTTCGTTATGTGTTGTGCTTTTACCGCAAAGCACAAGCCCAGCACAAGTGCCAAAAATACCTTTGCCTTGTTTAGCAAATTGTTGAATGGGTGTTAAAAGCCCATTTTGTTTGATTAAACGGCTGATTGTTGTGGATTCTCCACCTGGAATAATTAAACCATCTAACCTTGCTAATTGTTCAGCTTTCTGAACTAAAGACGTTTGTACATTGTTGATACTACTTAACATTGTCATATGCTCACTTACCGCACCTTGTAAATTGAGCACACCAATATGCTTGATACTTGGTTTTGATGAATACATTATTACCAACCCCGATCTTGCATTCTTTCAGATTGAGTCAGTGTGCTAATTTCAATGCCTTTCATTGCTTCGCCTAAACCTTTTGAAAGCTGAGCTAAGCGTGGATAATCATCAAAATAAGTCGTGGCTTGTACAATGGCTTTGGCAAATTTTTCAGGGTTTTGTGATTTAAAAATTCCAGATCCAACAAAAATACCATCGGCACCAAGTTGCATCATTAATGCCGCATCGGCGGGGGTTGCTATGCCGCCTGCGGCAAAATTAACAACGGGTAATTTTCCTTGCTGTTTGATTTGTAAAATCAGTTCGTAAGGTGCATTTATTTCTTTGGAAAAGGTCATTAATTCATCTTTTGATTTACTGACCACTAGGCGGATTTGTTCATTGACTTTACGCATGTGGCGCACAGCTTCAACAATGTTACCCGTGCCGGGTTCACCTTTGGTGCGTAGCATTGATGCACCTTCGTCAATTCGGCGTAGTGCTTCACCTAAATCACGGCATCCACAAACAAATGGTACGGTAAATTCATCTTTAAGTAAGTGGTACTGTTCATCGGCAGGGGTTAATACCTCGCTTTCATCAATATAATCAACGCCCATCGATTCTAGAATACGGGCTTCAATAATATGGCCAATTCGAGCTTTAGCCATAACAGGTATACTCACAGCGTTCATCACTTGCTCAACAATGGTTGGGTCAGCCATTCTAGCTACGCCACCAGCCGAGCGGATATCCGACGGTACTCGTTCTAGTGCCATCACTGCAACTGCGCCAGCTTGTTCGGCAATTTTGGCTTGTTCTGCATTAACAACATCCATAATTACACCGCCTTTTTGCATTTGTGCCATGCCTCGTTTAACGGTTTGTGTGCCTGTAACTTGGTTCATCTTTTACTCCTTTTTAGGTTTATAATGGCGATATTGTTTAACTTTAATTCGTGTGGAGTATTATTC
This sequence comes from Gilliamella sp. HK2, assembly GCF_001690265.1. NCBI lineage: Bacteria > Pseudomonadati > Pseudomonadota > Gammaproteobacteria > Orbales > Orbaceae > Gilliamella > Gilliamella sp. HK2. The sequence goes on along the minus strand of NZ_LZGV01000013.1, from coordinate 45,795 downwards.
AAAAATAAAGCACAATAAAAAACAGCCAATTGGACTATAATAAAACCATCCAATTTTGGGTAAATTTGCTGTAACAAAAATAATTAAAAAACGGGCTAAACCATTAAAGTGGAATAATAATGTGGGATAAACAAAAACTGGTACCATTTACTGGAGCGCTTTTTAAAAAGGTGACGCAACTAATAGAACACTATATTGAGCAGGGCGTGTTGTTCGCGGGTGAAAGGCTACCTTCAGAACGTGATCTGGCAAAAAAATTATGTGTTAATCGCTCAACCGTGGTTCATGCGCTGGAGTTGTTAACAGAACGGGGTGTGCTGATCCGCCGTCAAGGGAGTGGCACCTATGTCAATAAGCAAAAATGGGGCGTGCAAGCTTATTCATCGATTAATTGGCGTTTACCTGCACATTTTTATCATAATAAACAATCATTTTATCAGCAAAAAGTAGCACAAATTCGCGAACAACAATTGTGTATTTGTGATCTGGCTAATGGTGATTTACCAACACATTTAATCCCCAAGCTCCAGTTGCCAAATATTTCGTTAAATGAATTAATTATGCACGAAAAAAACAGTGATATGTTGCAATTAGGTTTGCCATCGCTTAAAGCACAAATTGCACTTTATATGCAAAGCCAGTTTGCTATGCAAGTTGATATTAATGAAATTTTAATTACATCAGGTACGCAACAATCATTATTTCTTATTACACAGGGCTTACTTAAACCTGGCGATGCAGTTGGTATAGAGTCTCCTTCTTATTTTTACTCATTACCTTTGTTTCAAGCAGCAGGATTACGTTTATATGGTATTGAATGCGATAATGAAGGCATAACGCTTGATAGCCTATCAAATTGTGTACGGCAACATCAAATAAAATGGTTATTTTTAAATCCTATTTTTCAAAATCCAACAGGGTTTGTTATGAGCAATGAGCGAAAGTTGGCAATATTGGCATTTTGCCGGCTACAATGTATCGGGATTGTTGAAGATGATGCTTATAGCCGTCTAGCATTTACTCCTGATTTAACTGTAACGCCAATTAAAAAGTATGATCAGCATAACCAAGTTATCTATTTAGGGTCGTTATCAAAATATATTGGGCGTAATATTCGTGTTGGGTGGATGTTAGCTCCGCATAATATTATCGAAAATTTAGCCAAAATTCGTCACCATATTGATTCAGGTTTAAGTATATTGCCACAATTATTAGCTCAAGAATATTTACAACGTTATCACGCTTCACACCAACAACAATTACGTCAAGCGCTACAAATCAAAGCTGAACAGTTAATGCAGTGGTTAGATAGCTATTTTGGTGGTGATATTACTTATCAAGCGCCGTTGGGTGGTTTTCATCTGTATGCACATTTGCCCGTGAGCACGGTGGCGCAAGAATCAACCTTGCTTAATCAATTGCTGTCAAAAGGGATAATTGTATCGCAAGGTGCCGATTTTGGTGACGAACTTGGCACCATTAGGTTAAGCTTTGGTCATTTTGATCAGCAACTGAATATGGACAAATAAAATAGATTAGTTTTTTATTTTGTCAGATAGCATTTTCGTTGCACTCAGTAAATATTGAACAAACTCGTTGATTCTTTCACTTGGCATTTGAAATCGAACCCCTGATGTGCTAATTGCGGCAATGACTTTGCCACTTTTATCATAAACTGGTGCCGCTAAGCAGGTCACTTCGTCAAAGTCTTCGGCGTTATCAAATGCCCAACCTTGTTCGCGTATTTTTTTAAGTTCCTTTTTGTATGCCGTTTTTGTGGTAATTGTGTTTTGTGTTTTAATCACTAAGTTTTCGTTTGGATATAACTCATCAATACGCTGTTCAGGTTCCCATGCTAAAAGTGCTTTACCAAGAGCAGAGCTATGCAATGAAAGCTTGCGACCTAGCTAGCTTTTGACCTGAATTGCGCTAGGGCTTTCGACTTTGGCTAAATAAATCGCTGAGTTGCCGTCTAATATGCCTAAATGGCAAGCAAGTTGTGTTTTATCTCGCAAAAATGAAAGAGGCTCAATGGCTAGCTCTTTTATATCAAATTGTTCAATTGCTTTATTGCCAAATTCGTAAAAAGCGAGTCCTAAAAAGTATTTTTCTTCATTTTGTCTTAATAAGCCATTAGTAATCAAACTGGCAAGTAATGTTGATTTACTTTAGTGGTTGTTTTTTAATCGATTCATAAAAATGTCAAATAATCAAAATATTAAAGAGTTATCAACAAGCTTATTCAATACTTATTAAATCCAACAGTGAATAATATTTTAAGTTAGCTTTGGCATTATTAGTTAAGCCAGTGATGAAGGTTTGCTTCAAAATTTGTTCTGACGATTAAACTTAATTTGCTTGTTTTATTTTGGCGTATAATCCTGTAATTTATTGTTATTATTAATAAAATTGATATTTGTCTTCATTAGCTTTTCGATATGAGATATATTCAGATGAGTGGAAATTACCAATCAATAATTATTCCTTAAGCATAATTAAATCATTTTGCCAATTATTAAAATTAGTTTCATCTTATTATTTATTATTAAATTGTGTTATAAATAATTGAAGCTGTTTTGTAACTTAATGATTAAATAAAAATCCTTGGCAAAGAATGTTAACTAAATAAGTTAAATTTAGTTAATGGATTGTTTTACGTTGATCTTCTTAGGGCTACTGAACCTTAGTGGGTTGTTTACTGATCATGCCCTAAATGGTTATAATTAATACATACTTTAATAAGTAATAAATGATATTAGGAGGCTGTTTTGCATCTTTCACCAAAAGCTTTTCGTGTTTTAGGGATTGTTGCTACATTTGCATCATTAGGGATGTATGTTTCTTATATTCCTCAAATCATTGATAATTTACATGGGCTTAAATCAAATCCTACTCAGCCATTAGCAGCTGCGATTAACTGTTCACTTTGGGTTTGCTATGGTTTATTAAGAGAAAAGAAAGACTGGCCAATTGCAATTGCTAATTCGCCGGGTGTGTTTTTTGGCTTAATGGCTTTTTTTACCGCTTTATAAATAAGGTAAAGCTATTGAACGGTAATTAATTATAGGGTTATTGCTTTTTTGTGGGAATTTTGCTCTCAATGATAATGCAAGGTCTTTTGAATCAGGTTGAAAAAGTAAGCTTTTTTAAGCTAAATAAAATCATAACTAGAGAAGTTTAATATTTGATCCCTTTAAAAATTATTTAATAATCAATGGGATTTTTAGTTATCAACAGGTTTGTTAAACTGTTATCAAACTTTACTGTGAATAAGTTGTGTTAGCAGATTTATTGGATATTTAATTATGCGCAATGTTATTTGTAGTTGTAATTCAAAAAGTAAATTTACCAATCATTTTCTATTACAGATGGTCGTTAAATTACATATAAAAGGAAAAAAAATGAAAAAATTAATCGGCATGTTTTTACTTTGTTTACCGATGTTGGCGGCGGCATCAAATTGTGATGAAATTAGCCGTAACATTGCCGAAAAAATCAAAAATAATGGTGTAGATCCGTCACTGTTTCAGCTGAAATTAGAATCGGTTGATAAGCCAGAACAGCAAATTGAAGGTAAAATTGTGGGATCATGTGATCGTGGTCAGCAACATATTATTTATGTTCGTTTAGATAGCTCTACAACCACGTCACAAACACCGTCAACTAATGCAAAAGATGAGCCTACACAAAGTGATGACGACAACTTAACACAGCCCTCAACAATTAATCCAACAGAAGAACAAAATGTTCAACCGACTCCCCAAGATAATCAATCAGCACCGGTACAGAATTAATTATCAGTAGTTAGTCACATTTTTGAGTCAAAAAATAGGGCGTAATGCCCTATATTTTTATGGCATAGTTATAGTAAATGGTTGTAATTTGCTTTGGTATCATCGCTCCATACACTTGCTTGTACTTGGCCAATGTGTTTTTGCTGTAAAAGTAGCATGGTTAGTCGTGATTGACCAATACCGCCACCAATCGTTTGTAATAAATCCCCATTGATTAAAGCTTTATGCCAAGCAAATTGCAAGCGATCTTCGTCATTAGTCAACTTTAATTGGCGTTTTAATGTTTCAGGATCGACACGAATACCCATTGATGAAATTTCAAAGGCACTATTTAATACCGAATTCCATACTAAAATATCGCCATTCAAACCTTTAGAGCCTAAATCGTTATTGCTACTCCAATCATCATAATCGGGGGCACGCACATCGTGTCTTTCATTATTTGAGAGCTTACCGCCAATACCAATTAAAAATACAGCGCCAAGCTCTTTGGTGATGGCGTTTTCGCGTTCTTTGGGCGGTAAATTTGGATAGCGTTTTAAAAGTTGTTCGCTATCGATAAAAGTGATTGATTCGGGTAAAAAGCGTGAAAGATGATATTGTTGAGATACCGCTTTTTCGGTTGCTTTAATAGCGGCATAAATATTATCGACAGTTTGTTTTAAATAAGTTAAATTGCGATCTTCAGGGCGAATGACCTTTTCCCAATCCCACTGATCAACATAAACGGAATGAATTGGCGAAAGCTGATCTTCGTCAGGGCGCAATGCTTTCATATTTGCATAAATTCCCTCGCCAGCTTCGAATTGGTGATCACTTAAAATCTTACGTTTCCATTTTGCAAGTGAGTGTATAACTTCATATTGTGCATTAGGAATTGCTTTTACCTTAACTTGTACTGCGTGCTCAGTTCCTGACAAATTATCTTGAATACCATCGCCCACTTTGCTTAATAACGGGGCTTGCACTTCAATAAGTGATAAACGCTCGGCAAGCTGATTGGCAAAAAATTGCTTAACAAAGCTAATTCGCTGCTGTTGCTCTTTAAATGATATCGTCATGTTTACACTCTAGTTATTTAGTTTTTGGTGTATGAGTAAGGTAAACTAGATGAGTACATTTTGCAAGATGTAGATAGAGTATTAAAACAAGGTTTTATACGTATTTAGTTTTATGGTTTTTGATAATTTAGCGCATGGCTAAAATAGAGAAATTTATAAAATTAATTAGAATTACATAAAAACAGTCAGAAAACCAATTGATTTTATTTGATTTTTTAATTTGTTACTATATTTCAAATATATAATTAAATAATCCGTGCTAATCAAAATGTTATTGATAAAATAGGCAATTACTATAACAAAATAAAAAAAAGTGAAGTGAGAGGCGAGAATTATTGATGTGAGTGTCTTTAATCGAAATAATTTGGAGTATATTTAATGAATCATCCTCGCAAAGCAGTAAAATTGATGCTGATATTTATCAGTACATTAATGGTTATTAGTATATGTCTATTCTATTTTTGTTTTTCTGCGCAAAGTAAAAATTATGTTGAATCGGAAACTATACCTATGGACTATACAATTTATCCTTCAACTATTCCATGGAGTAGTTGATCCTGATAGCTTAGTAAAATTTATTAAACATGCTTGGCAATGGGATAAAAATGCAATGCCTTATTATTATGACTTTCTTACTTTTCAAGAGCTATACAATGATGATGAAAAAGAAGAAGGAATGATGTCATTTACCGAGTTTATGCGTAAATATCGCGATCAGTTAGTGGATAATGCCGGTAACCCACTAGTTGAACCTAAAGTGTTTAGAAGTATTAAAATGAGAGGTTATTTATGGGATAAGTTTGCCGATTTAAAATATCCCTATTTTGCTTATCGTAAGAGTAGTTATTATGCTCCTTGTGGATTTGATGAAAGAGGAATAGCGAGACTATGCAAAGATGAACAATTAGAAAAAAGTATTGAATATCTCAATGATGCCATTGAAGGTGGCTATCATTGCTACGAAAAATTGATAGCCCAAATGTTATTTCAACAAGGACGTCACTATAAAAATCAGCAATATAAGCAACTGAATAAATTAACTGAATACCGAAAATCCTTAAAATCAGAAGATTTAAAACTGTCGATTGATTATGCGCAGTTAATGGCGGAGCATAGCTCGATTATTGGTATATTACGGGTTACCGAAGCCTATTTATATGGATTAGGTCGTGAGCATGATATTGTTAAAGCCTATGCATGGTCGCTATTAAGTGATTATGCTAAACAAAAAATCGAGGAACAAGGTAACAATTTAGCGTGGGATTCTGAGCAACTCCCCCCAGTTTGGGAATATAACGAGCAAATTCAAAATCATTTAGAACAGATCCTCACCCCAGCACAAAAACAAGCAGCGCAAGGTTACCTGACAGAGATAACAGCCAAAATTGTAAATTGGAACTATAATCGTTGGCGTGATGAAATTGAGGATTTTCATCCAAAACCTTAATTTATTGGCATTATTAATTTCAGTTAAAATTGCTCTTTAATATCAAGCATAATATCATTAATTAAGGTGAGTTTATGGAGTTATCTAATATAACGTTATCAATAAAAAACCGTTCTTAAATAAACGGTTTTTTATTGATTGATACTAACTTAATGCTTATTAAGCTTTGTATTTTTTCATTACAATTGAGGCATTAGTGCCGCCAAAACCAAAACTATTTGACATGACTGTTGTGAGTTCACGTTCAGTTGGTTCGGTAATAATATTCATACCAATAGCCGCTTCATCAAGTTCATCAATGTTGATACTTGGAGTAATAAAGCCATGCTCTAACATTAATAATGAATAGATAAGCTCTTGTGCGCCAGTGGCACTTAATGAGTGGCCTGTCATTGATTTGGTTGATGAAATCGCTGGAATGTTATCACCAAAAACTTGTTTGATTGCCCACAATTCTTTGACATCTCCAACTGGGGTTGATGTACCATGAGTATTGATATAATCAACAGGTACATCTAAGTCTTGAATAGCTAGTTGCATACAGCGCATTGCACCTTCGCCTGATGGTGCCACCATGTCATGACCATCTGATGTTGCACCATAGCCAACAAGTTCACCGTAAATATGAGCTCCACGCGCAAGAGCATGTTCTAGTTCTTCAACAACAACCATACCCGCACCGCCAGCAATAACAAAACCATCACGGTTTTTATCGTAAGCACGTGATGCCTTTTCTGGAGTGTCGTTATATTTGGTTGATAAAGCGCCCATAGCGTCAAATTCGCAAGACATTTCCCAGCAAAGCTCTTCACCACCGCCAGCAAAAACAATATCCTGTTTGCCAAGTTGAATGAGCTCCGCTGCATGACCAATACAGTGAACCGATGTTGCACAAGCTGATGTCATTGAATAGCTAACACCTTTAATTTTAAATGGGGTTGCTAAACAAGCCGAAATTGCTGATGACATTGATTTGGTTACTGCATAAGGACCAACTCCTCGTAATCCTTTTTCTTTCATGCCAGCAACGACATTGTATTGTGTCTTAGTTGAACCACCATAGCCCGCAATTAGACCAGTACGAGGGTTAGAAACTTGTTCAGGGGTTAATTTTGCATCTTCAATAGCTTGTTGCAAAGCAAGATAACCATAAATAGAAGCATCATTCATAAAACGAACAACTTTGCGATCAATCAATCCTGTAGTATCTAGTTTGACATTTCCGCATACATGGCTACGCATACCGCTATCTTTCATTTCTTGAGAAAAGGTAATACCGCTACGGCCAATTTTTAGTGATTCTAAAACTTCTTTAGTATTATTCCCAATACTTGAAAGAATTCCTAACCCTGTAATAACAACACGTTTCATTTACTATTTAGCTCCTAAGTTATATCTGGCTTCATACAAAAAAGTGCGTTGATTATAGCGTACAGTTGTAAGCTGAACAATACTTTGCCGTGTTTTTTATTTCTGTATCCTAATATCGCCTTAATTATTTATATAGGTAAAGCAATTACAATAAATTTACTGCTTAAAAAAATGATTAAAATAGTGAGTGATGACGGTTTTTGTCAGCAATATATACTTGCAAAAACTACTATGGTTACGATATACTGTATAAATAAACAGGTAAATATTAAGTTCAATATGACTGAAAAAATAATAACCAAACTGGAAATTTTAGCTGAATCGGCAAAATATGATATTTCTTGCTCGTCGAGTGGTGCATCAAGAAATAATAAAAATAAAGGCATAGGTAATGCATATAAATCTGGTATTTGCCATTCATTTACCGCTGATGGGCGATGTGTTTCTTTACTTAAAATTATGCTAACTAATTATTGCATGTTTGATTGCGCTTATTGCATTAACCGACAAAGTAACGATATTCCTAGAGCTGGTTTTACTCCGCGTGAATTGGCTAACCTCACCATTGAGTTTTATCGTCGTAATTATATTGAGGGTTTATTTATTAGTTCGGGCATAGTTAGAAGTCCCGATCATACCATGGAAAAAATGATTAGAGTGGTAAAAATTTTGCGCCATGAGCACGATTTTAATGGTTATATTCATATGAAGGCGATCCCTGGAGCAAGTAACGAGCTAATTAATCAAGCTGGCATATTAGTTGATAGGATGAGTGTTAATTTGGAAATTCCAACCGAAGAAAATCTTAAATTATTAGCACCTGATAAAGATCACCAAAGCATCTATCAGCCTATGCGTCAAATTCATCAAAATCTATTAGAAAATATTGAAGATCGCAAAAAATTTCGTGCCACACCCAAATTTGTGCCCGCCGGTCAAAGTACACAAGTTATTATTGGTGCAACAGATGAATCAGATAAACAGATATTACAATTAACGGCCAAACTTTACAAACGACCTAGTATGAAGCGGGTTTACTATTCGGGATTTATTCCTGTAAATGGTTACGATAAACGTTTACCTGTAGTGCAAGAGGTGCCAAGAGTGCGTGAAAACCGTTTATATCAAGCGGACTGGTTACTGCGTTTTTATAATTTTAATGTTGATGAAATTGTTAACGATCAATACCCCGATCTTGATTTGACTGTCGATCCTAAGCTATCTTGGGCCATCCGCAACCCACAATGCTTTCCAGTTGATGTTAACCGTGATAGCTACCAAAAAATTTTGCGGGTGCCAGGTATTGGTGTTAAATCGGCCAAGTTGATTGTGATGGCAAGGCGTCATCGAAAGCTTACTTTTGATGCGCTTAAGCGTATTGGCGTTGTTTTAAAGCGTGCGCAATTTTTTATTGTTTGTCATGAAATGAGGAAATTTAAGGTGCTTGATTCATCGGCCGAGTATATCCGACTCTCTTTGCAAGATCCCCCTTTGTTAGAGGCAAAGCAAGATAATATTCCACAGCAACTAGTCATGGGATGGTAGAGCATGTTAGCATTCTATTACGATAAAAGCTTTGAAGGATTATTATGTGCGGTATTTGAGGCTTTTAAGCTTAAAAAAATGCCTGAATGTTTGTTAGCTACAGAGCAGGTAGAGCCACTATTAGTATCTGACACACATCATGTCGAATTTGATAATGCCAAATATGAGCGTGTTCGAAAGGCATTAATTAACAAACTTAGTAAAGTTGCTCTACGCCATTTAATGTATGTTTGGTCATCTGAACTGCCCGAAAGTGATTTAATCGTTTTTCGCTATATTTGCAAGGTATTTAAATCATCTCAATCAATCGAAACCGATTTTGCCGATCAAGATGTGCTGGCGGTACATGATATCGCTAAAAAAGTTAGCCGAGAACGGCATCGTGTGATCCAATTTGTACGTTTTAGTGCTATAAATAATCCTGTTAAAGATGTGTTTAACGATAAAGAAGATAAAATCTATTTTTCAATCATTGCTCCTATATATAACGTATTGCCGTTGGTACTAAAGTTTTTTAAAGATCGTTTTGCTGATCAAAAGTGGGCTATTTATGATGAAAAGCGGGAATATGGTTATATTTATAATTTACATAGCATTGAACCCGTTTCGCTGACTGATAAAGATGATTTGATTATTAACAGTCAAGTGAATAAAAATTATCTAGCTAGGGATGAAGCATTATTTCAAACCATGTGGTTACGTTATTGTAATGCGTTAACTATCAAGGAACGAATCAACCCCAAATTACAAAGGCAACAAATGCCAAGTCGATTTTGGCATTATTTGCCAGAAATGAAACTCATGTTGAAATAAATCCTAAAACCAAAGGCCGCCAATAATTGACAGCCTTTAGTATAATTTAATAAAAATTATTGAGAATCAATATCGTTAATAAAATCATTAATAGATTCTTCGCGTTGTTGCTGTTTATTTTCGTCTACTTTACCACCAGAGGCTACAAAGTCATGACGTTGAAAGTAAGCATTGCGCATAAAGTTATAAGGGTCATCGCTATTTTTAATTAAATCTTCGTATTCAATCGCAACTGCACGAGCTTCAATACCGTCAAATACACCACGTACTAACGCCCATTGCCAATCTAACCAAACAAGTGGAGGATAAAGAGTATCAACCACGCTACCACCTTCGTTTCTTAACGTTGCGGAACCATAAAATGGTAATACAACATAAGGGCCATAAGGCACATCGTAATGACCTAAAACATCGCCAAAAGTTCGTTTTCCACCTTTTTGCAATTGTGGATCTGACATACTTGCAACATCCACCAAACCAGCAAAACCGAAAACCGTATTTAAGAAAAAGCGTGCTAAATGTGTTCCGGCTTTGTGAACATCGCCTTGTAATAAGTTGTTTGCCATTGAAGCAGGTTCGGAAAGATTAGATGAAAAGTTAACTACACCTGTACGAACAGGTGATGGAACGTAATCCTTCCAAGCAACTGCAGCTGGACGTAAGACATAAGGATCAAGCGCATAGTAGTTAACATTAAACATGGTTTTGTTAAAGCCAGATAATGGGTCACTATAGGAATTTGTTTCAGGTTGATAAGTGGCACAACTGGTAAGCGCCATCACAGAAAACATCATACCAACTATTCGTTTTTTCATAGTATCTTTAATTAAATTTAATGAGGTTAAATATAGTTCAATTGTATCATGATTACTTAGAATAAAAAAAATAAAAAATTTTTCGTTATTTAAATGGCATTATCTTTGCAAATTTATTAGAATAAGCCTCCTATGACCTCATAGTTAAATGGATATAACGAGCCCCTCCTAAGGGCTAGTTGCAGGTTCGATTCCTGCTGGGGTCAAAACCCGCCAAACAGACACAGCTTTACATTGATATCCGCAATAAACTTTGATGCTCACTATAAATCAATTAAGTCAATTTTGTTGTACAGTAAAATTTACGCCTTATCAAATCATCTAAAGCTTTATAACCCTTTTTTTGAGCTGTAAAATAAAACAAATAAAAACATTGTGTTAGTGATTTTCTGCAAAAAAGGGTTTTTGGAGACAAAAATCCTATTTGCCTTTTGGCAAACAAAGTTTATAGTATGTTTGTTTCTAGTTTAACGCCGTGTAGGCGGTTTAGAAAGCAATGACAACGGGAACCGCAGGATTAACAGGGTTTAACGCCGAGTAGGCAGTTTAGAAAATTGCGGTGGCTCGCACCTCCCAAAATTTATAGCTTAACGCCGTATAGGTGTTTATTTTATATAAAAATAATAGCTTAATGATTTATTATTAAAAATTTAATAAAGCAGTAAGCTGATATTTTACAACACTCGAAGATAATTATTGCTATTTATTCAGCGTTGAATAGTGTTGGCGCTCTAGGTTTGTAATTAGCAAATTTTATACTCAAACGCGCATCCACCTAAAAGTTTTTACATTGTGATTTATCGAGTTTTGATAGCGTTACATTTTTAATTACAAAATAACGCTAGCATTAATGTTGAAGATAAAGAAATAGTTAATATTACTCTAACAGTAGAGCTTTGTGCGTATTTTAATTATGTGGCAATGATCGTTCCTTAGAATAGTTCGTTCATTTTACAATTTTGTCTTAGATTGATGTAGGTTTACCACGAGTTTCCCAATTAAAAATTGCTAACCAGATAGTATTTATTGTTTTTAGTGGTAATTAATTTATTGTCTAAATAAAAGCTTAACTTCTTGGATTGATTTTTGATTATTAGATGCCATATGTTTTTATTATTTGAACTGTTTGGTTGTTTTTTCGCGTTTTATTTGTCATTGTTGCGAGTGATTCGCATTTTTATACTAAAAATAACTTTTCTTTTCTTTAAAATACGTGTTGTTAATTTAATGCTATTACTTTTTTATTAATACTGTCATCTTTTTTAGGAAAAATAATGTCATCTTTTACCCTTAACCAACTACCTTTAGGGCACGAGGCGGTTATTTCTAGATTATTGCCCGAATCGTTACCCTTTCGTCGAAAGTTACTTGCAATGGGTATTACACCGGGTTGTAAGGTTTTGGTTGTGCGTGTTGCGCCACTTGGTGATCCGATCGAGATCAAAATGCGTGGTTTTTTGCTTTGTTTACGTCGTAATGAAGCGAAAGCTATTGAAGTAATGGAGGTCGCTGCGTGAAGATAGCACTCATTGGTAATCCTAACTGCGGTAAGACTACGTTGTTCAACTTATTAACAGGCTCTAAACAGCGAGTAGGAAATTGGCCTGGCGTGACAGTGGAACGTAAAACGGGTATTTTTACTTATCATCATAGGCAATATGAGATTATCGATTTGCCTGGCACATATTCGATAGAGCCTGATCCACTCAGTGTTTCGCAAGATGAACTTATTGCTCGTCAATTTGTATTATCTGAAAGTGACAGTGTTATTATTAATATTATTGATGCAACAAATTTGCAACGTAGCCTTTATTTAACGTGTCAATTAATTGATTTACAAGTCCCCGTAATTGTTGTGTTAAATATGATGGATGCTATTAAAGCTATTGGCGAACAGATTAATGTTGATATGTTGTCTACACTACTTGGTTGTCCTGTTGTTGCGATATCTTCTACAAAAAAACAAGGTTTATCGCACTTTTATCAACAAATTGAAGCTATGTCGAAAAATCCACAAATTGCTCAGCCGTCGGTTGATCTACTTGGTGAAGAGCAGCAAACTGTTATTAATCGTTATGTTTGCGATCTACCCGAAGATAGCATTATACGCCAATTTAATCGCTGGCAATTGATGGATGTATTATTGGATGATTCGCGTTATAACTTGTCGCGATGTGAGAAAAAAATGTTAGTGGATTGTCGTTTAAAACTTGCACAATGGTGCGATAATGAAATTGATGTGGCACTGGCTAGCGCTCGTTATGATACGATTGATGCAATTTGTAAAAAGGTGATTGAGAAACCACGTGAGCTTAGTCATCGGTTTTCTGAAATACTTGATAATATTACCTTAGGACGCATTACTGGCATTCCATTCTTTTTGTTGGCTATGTATGCCATGTTTATGGTGGCGATTAATTTTGGGGCAGTATTTATTGATTTTTTTGATGTACTGTGTGGTACTGTTTTTGTTGATGGCACAACTGAATTACTTCATGCTATAAATGCACCAAATTGGCTTATCGCGATTTTTGCTAATGGCATTGGTCGAGGTGTTCAAACTGTTTCGACGTTTATTCCTGTTATTGGTGCCATGTTTTTTTGTTTATCTTTTTTGGAGGATTCAGGCTATTTAGCCAGAGCAGCAATGGTCATTGACCGATTGATGCGATCTATTGGTTTACCAGGTAAGGCATTTGTGCCAATGCTAGTTGGTTTTGGTTGTGGGGTGCCAGCTATTATGGGTACACGAACGCTAGAGAGCACTCGTGATCGTATTATGTCGATTTGTATGATCCCTTTTATGTCGTGTGGGGCAAGATTGCCTGTGTATGCGTTGTTTGCTGTGATATTTTTCCCTAAGAATGCTTCGATAGTGGTGTTTACTTTATATTTGATCGGCATTGCTGTGGCTATGCTAACAGGGTTTGTGCTTAAATTTACGCTATTAAAAGGTTCATTAACGCCGTTTATTATGGAAATGCCTGTCTATCGTATTCCGACTTTAAGTAGCTTATTTAGTTTGACGTGGCAACGGTTAAAGTCATTTATATTTAGAGCAGGTAAAGCTATTGTATTAATGGTAACGGTACTAAGCTTACTTAATTCGTGGGGAAGCAATGGATCGTTTAGGGCTGAAAGCTCACAAGACACTATGCTTTCAGTGATTAGCCAAGAGATCACTCCAGCATTTGCACCAATGGGCATTACCAACAATAATTGGCCTGCAACAGTGGGTATTTTTACTGGTATTTTCGCTAAGGAATCGGTAATTGCAACATTAAATTCACTTTATTCTATGAATGATAATAACGAACAAGCTGATCCATTCAGTTTGTCACAAGGCGTTTTAAAAGCATTAGCTACCATTCCCCAAAATTTGCAGACCTTGTCTGATGCGGTCTTAGATCCATTAGGGCTCACTGCTATTTCGCAAGATATTGATTCGTTAAAAGTTGATTTAGAGGTAGATTCGGCGACGGTTTCACAAATTAAAATGGCTTTTGGTTCGCCTTCTGCCGCTATGAGCTATTTGATCTTTATTTTACTTTATACTCCTTGTGCCGCAGCGTTAGGGGCTGTATATCGTGAGGCTGGCTCAAAATGGATGATATTTGTGGCAATTTGGACTTTTACTATTGCGTGGCTAGCAGCAACAATTTATTACCAATGTACTTTGCTTGGACATTCGGCTGTAGCTACTTGGTGGCTCTTAGGATGCTGTATCTTTATTGTTGTGGCTTTGCTGTTTATGCGTTTTTTAGGTCGATATTCAACTTTAAATCAATAAGTTGAACTCAGTTTATGAAATCGTTGAAAATTATTGTATTGTCATTAAATAAATGGCGGGTTAATTTGTAAAAATAATAATAATAGAGGAGCGATTTGCAGGGCTCTCCCTGTAAATCATATTAATGTTATGTTAATGACGTCAATTCGTGATTATGTGCAATTAAAAGGCCGTGCATCATTGCAAGATATTGCAAGGCACTTTCGTTTACCTGAAAGTGCCACCGAGCAGATGTTACGGTTTTGGATAAAAAAAGGAATGATTAAATTAATCGTGCAAAATCAATCACTTCCTTGTCAAGCAGATAAATGCCATTCTTGCTCAAGTTGTAATTTAACAAATCATATTGAATATACTTGGGGGTAATCAAATGCATTTGTTAGATTTGTCTGACTATTTTAGTATTCATTAGTTTTTATTTTTATTGGTAGATTAATACAAATTAATAGAGATTTGATTTTGTGATTTAGTTCTCATAATTGAAATTATTTGTACGGTAAAAATAGCAAATATAACTAATAAAAATAAGTGAATTTATCTTGGTAAAGCTTGATAATAACGTCTTATTTACAGTTTGAGCTGTTTGTTTTTGCCAACAATATAATGAAATCATCGTCCGATGACAAAGTCGTTTTATTATCGAATAAATGTTATTATACTTTCATTATAGTAAAGCGCTGTATGAGGATAAAAAATATGAATCAATTAGATGAATTTAAAAAACTAACAGTAGTTGTAGCCGATACAGGTGATATCGATTCGATTAAACAATTTTCGCCTGAAGATGCAACAACTAACCCCTCTCTTGTTTTAAAGGCGGCACAGCTTCCTCAATATCGGTATTTGATTGATTCTGCGATTGAAACAGCTAAAAAATTAGGTGGTAGCAAAGAACAGCAATTGATTAATGCTTGCGATCAAGTGGCAGTCAATATCGGTGCTGAAATTTTAAAATCAGTGCCAGGACGCATTTCGACCGAAGTCGATGCTCGTTTGTCTTTTGATAAACAAGCGTGTATTGAAAAAGCTCGTAAAATCATTGCGCTTTATAAAGAAAAGGGCATTGATAAGTCACGCATTTTAATTAAAATTGCATCAACGTGGGAAGGTATTAAAGCGGCTGAAGTGCTCGAAAAAGAAGGCATCAACTGTAATCTAACTTTATTGTTTTCATTTGCACAGGCACGAGCTTGTGCTGAAGTAAATGTCTTTTTAATTTCGCCTTTTGTTGGGCGTATTTATGATTGGTATCAAGCTAAAAAACCTATTGATCCTTACAATGCGGATGAAGATCCAGGCGTTATTTCTGTTCGTAATATCTTTAATTACTATAAACAGCATGGTTATAAAACCATTGTAATGGGTGCGAGCTTCCGTAAAGTCGATCAGATTTTAGCGTTAGCTGGTTGTGATAGATTGACTATTGCACCTAACTTACTTGCTGAAATGCAACAATCAAATGCTACTGTTGTTCAAAAACTTAATCCAAATCAACCTGTAGTTGCTCGACCAGAGCCAATGACTGAAGCCGAATTTAGATGGCAACATAATAGCGATGCTATGGCAGTTGAAAAGCTAGCCGAAGGAATCCGTGCTTTTGCCATAGACCAAGGCAAATTAGAAGATATGATTGGAGCATTATTATAATCATTTTGAGCACTAGGGGAGTTAACTCCCCATCTTTACACTATTTTGTTTTGTTAATTTGACTAACGATTTCGCAAGTAATTTTACCTTGCATATATTAACAATTTTTAACTCAAAAATTTTTTTGGAGATTACAACATGAATGCAACCTCACTATCTCACCGCGAACTGGCGAATGCGATAAGGGCATTAAGCATGGATGGCGTGCAAAAAGCAAAATCAGGCCATCCTGGAGCACCTATGGGTATGGCGGATATGGCTGAAGTCCTTTGGCGTGGTTTTTTAAAGCATAATCCAACTAATCCAAAATGGGCTGATCGCGATCGTTTTGTTTTATCAAATGGTCATGCGTCTATGTTGATCTACAGTTTATTGCATCTAACAGGTTATGCGGTGACAATTGATGATCTTAAAAATTTTCGTCAGTTGCATTCAAAAACAGCAGGTCACCCTGAATATGGTTATGTGCCAGGCGTTGAAACGACCACAGGTCCACTAGGGCAAGGTATTGCTAATGCCGTTGGTATGGCTATTGCCGAAAGAACCTTAGCTGCGCAATTTAATAAGCCCGATCACACTATTGTTGATCACCATACTTATGTGTTTATGGGCGATGGTTGTATGATGGAAGGTATCTCGCATGAAGTATGTTCGTTGGCTGGTACTCTTAAATTAGGAAAACTCATTGCATTTTACGATGATAATGGCATTTCAATTGATGGAGAAGTTGAAGGCTGGTTTACTGATGATACAGCTAAACGTTTTGAGGCTTATGGTTGGCATGTGATTAGTGGTATAGATGGTCATGATGCCAAAGCGCTAAAACAAGCCATTGAGCAAGCGCAAGCAGTAACTGATAAACCGTCATTATTAATGTGTAAAACCGTTATCGGATTTGGTTCGCCAAATAAAGCGGGTAGTCATGAAAGCCATGGTGCGCCATTAGGTGATGCCGAAATTGAAGCAACACGTAAAGCACTTGGCTGGGATTTCCCTGCTTTTGAAATTCCTAAGACTTATTATGATGCTTGGGATGCTAAAGATAAAGGTAAGCAGTGTGAAGATGAATGGAATGCCCGTTTTGATGCGTATGCAAAAGCTTATCCTGAATTAGCCAAAGAATTTACACGCCGTGTTAATGGTGATTTGCCTGAAAATTGGTTACAAATTGCTAACGATGTGGTGAATAAATTACAAGCTAATCCTGCAACGATTGCAACACGTAAAGCATCGCAAAATGCCATTGAAGCCTTTGCACCTGCTTTACCTGAGTTTTTAGGTGGTTCAGCTGATTTAGCGCCAAGTAACTTAACTATGTGGTCAGGATCAAAAGAAATTTTAGCTAATCCTAGTGGTAATTATATCCATTATGGTGTGCGCGAGTTTGGTATGTCCGCTATCATGAATGGTATTGCATTGCATGGCGGGTTTATTCCATATGGTGCGACTTTCTTAATGTTTATGGAATATGCACGTAATGCGATTCGCATGGCTGCGCTAATGAAAATTCGGTCATTATTTGTTTATACTCATGATTCAATTGGTTTGGGTGAAGACGGGCCAACGCATCAACCTGTTGAACAAATGGCTAGCTTACGTGTTACGCCAAATGTTAGCACATGGCGCCCGTGTGACCAAGTAGAGTCAGCGATTGCATGGCAATATGGTATTGAGCGCAAAGAAGGACCGACAGCATTAATCTTTTCAAGACAAAACCTAAAACAGCAAGAGCGTACAGCTGAACAACTAGCTAATGTTTATCGTGGTGGTTATATCCTAAATGATTGCACGGGCGTACCAGAATTGATTATTATTGCTACTGGTTCGGAAGTAGAGCTTGCTGTTGAAGCGTATCAACAACTGACCCAAGCAGGAAAGAGAGTACGTGTGGTATCAATGCCATCAACTGACGCATTTGATAAACAAGATAGTGCTTATAAAGAGTCAGTACTGCCATCATCAGTGACAGCTCGTCTTGCTATTGAAGCGGGTATTAGTGATTTTTGGTATAAATACGTTGGGTTAAATGGCAAAGTTATTGGCATGACAACTTTTGGTGAATCAGGACCGGCTGATCAACTGTTTAAAGAATTTGGCTTTACTGTTGAAAACGTACTTACACAAGCAAAAAGTTTGCTGAATTAGGTAACAATTAGCACTCTCAGTAATGCACTAAAAAACGCCATCATTTAGATTTGTTGATGGCGTATTCAAAACTAGTATCAATTAAAAGGATTTGGGTCTTCTTTTAATTGATCAAACTGAAATAGTTTATTGGTTTTCCAGTCTTTTATTTGTATTTGCGTTTGTTCTGGTATGTCTGTTAATTCATTTAGCATATAATCATGTCGTACATCTAATTTAATTCCCAACCAATTGCTTAATAAATAAACAAGTTGTAATCCAGATATTTGTTTATTAATTTTTTGTTGAGGTTTGTTATCTGAATCAAAAAAGATAAAAGGAATTCGATAGCTATCTTTATATTCGGCATTGTGTCTTAAGTCATTATATTGGTCGGTATGAGCAAGCCCATGATCTGCAAAGTAAACAACAGAATAATCTTGATTATGTTTTTTTAACATACCAATAGTTTGAGCAATAAGGTCATCTGTTTCTTTGATACTACTTGCATAACAAGAAAGATTTTTATTATTAAGATTAAACTGTACATCAAATTCTAATCGTTTACAAAAGTGAGGATGCGAACCTATAAGATGCATAATAATAAGTTTTGGTTTATTTCCTTCTTTTAGTAAAATATTATTTAATTCTGGTAATAATAATGTGTCATATTTCCCTCTTGATGATTTGCCATTATACTCGCCTTTTTTAGTATAAAAAGCATGCTGAGCATACGAGGCAATTCTTGGTACTGTAATCTCAATTTTTCCTAATTTTCCTTGATTTGATAGCCAATAAGTTTCAAATTTTGCATCATTAGCAATACTAACAATATTATTATTTAATTGTGCATGAACTTCTTTGCCATTTGGAAAAACAGATTGACTAATTATATGCGGAATGGATGATTGAGTATTTGGCGCTGGTGCAATAAGTCCATCCCAAATAATGCTGGCATGATTTCGAGCAAATGGTGTATTGTCATATTTAAATCCATAAGCACTCATATAGTCCTTTCGAACGCTTTCGCCAATAATAATAATATAGGTTTTATGCTTTGGATTAACCGATATAATTGGAATGCTATTGGTTTGTTCAATCTGTTTAATTTGCTGCTGTTTCTCTGTTAAATATAGTTTTCCGCTTTCATAGAATGCAATACAAAATTCTAAAATAGGATATTTAGTATTGCTAAAAATAGAGTAAATTGTTGAATTGAAAGTATCGGGATGATATTTAATAGTTACTTTTATTGGTTTATGGAAGCATAGCCCTAATATGAAAATAATCAAATAGCGATTATTTACTTTTGGAAACGGAAATTTTTTAAATAAGAAAATAAAAAATAGTATCAAGATTGTAGGAATAAAATAAAAATAAATAGGTAGTTGTGAACAAAATTCTGATATTTCATCAAAGTCTGTTTCTGCGATAGAGCTAATTACGGCAACATTCGGCGGGCCATAATAAAATCCTACAGGTAGATAAAGAGCAGCTATCACAAACCAAATGCAAAAAAAAACGCGAAAAAAAGTAAGTCTAGCTAAAAAGATCAGAGAAAAATATGTTAGAAATATACGATCAAAACGTTGCGGAAGTCCTAACAAATAAACAAGCAGAATGGAAAGACAAAGGCACATTCCATGTAAAAATAAGGTTTCTTTTTTTATCACTATTGTAACTGTATTAATTATTGGTAATTTTTGAGTCTGGTAATTATATATTTATTAGTTTGTTAAGCAATCCTTGATGTATAATTCACTCGCATTATTTACAGTATTAAGAAAAATTATTGTAATAAATATGTATAAAAAAAATATTAATTGTTTGTTATTGAGAAACGATTTAGCGTTTATACAATAAAACAAAAATCACAGTCACTAACTTAGCATTGATATTTAATGCCAGTTGTCCCACTATTTATAAAGCATTAAAACTCTACTGTCACAAGCTTTTTAAATACAATTAGGTTCAAGTGAACGTTATAAAATAACAAAATATGGGCTTAAAAGGCAGGTTAAAGTTGAGAAAACGATAACAGATCGTCTAAATTCGGCTCAGTCAACTTTTTACAGTATGATGTGTTAGCACAAATATCTTATACTATTAACGATATTTGCTCAGGTAACGGCGCCGAATACAAAGGAACTATTGGGCATGATTTTGTTAAGTTTTGCCAAGACAATAAAATCAATTAAAAGTTAACTAAAATTGCCCATCCTCAAACTAATGGTAAAGCTGAGCGAGTGATAAGTTTATTAATGGAAATTTGGTATGAACAAGAAGTATTGGTCGATGTAATTGCCAACAAGCCAAATTTTGTCATTTTATTAACTTTTACAATACATTTAAACTACATAAAGGCTTAAATGGTGCTACACCTTATGAGATGCTTGAATTTTATTTTAACAAAAATGTGTAAACAAGCAGAGGAGATCCTACAACCATTAAATGATATCGATTTCTAAATATTTTTTACAACTATCGCACAATAAATTTATATAAGCTTTTTTCATTAGGTTAAGGTATTCGACATTTCTTTTAAAAATATATTTGAATATGAGCTTAAGTTATCTTGGTTTTTCCCAAATGGATGCCTTTTTCCTAATTTAATTAACCAGCGACTAAATTGATTTAAATAGGCTTTATTATCAGCATTAACTTCAAATATTGCCGAATCACAATAAGATTCGACTAATAAATCTAGCAATTGTAAAAAATCCTCATCATTTTTTAATATTTCTTCAGTTTTTAGTAGTTGAAGAGAATTCATCAAATTTATTATTTCAGGTAACGTTAAAATAGTTGGGCCATTTCTTATATTAGTCAATATTTCTTGAATCATTTTTATTTACCTAAAATTAACATGTAGAATTTATTAAAATATATAATAACTCATGCTTACTGTTTTAAATTCACATTTTCAGCGAGTTGTGTAGAAATTTTTATCAAAAAACATGATACGGATGATAACAGGTAATCATTACCTGTTTGCCCAAATAGGTGCTTAAATATGGAGTGATTACGTTCTTTCGCATTTGAGTGCCCGTAGTGATCATTATATTATTGTGCTTATTCTTAACCCTTGAGCACTTAATCCCTAAGCGATAGCTAAAACTATGGGGCTAATTAAGGCTAATTGCCCAAAAAGATAGCTCATGCAAGGTGGCTCAGTAAGATTAACGTTGGTGATGATCAAGCGCTTTAATGAGTAAAAAAACACAAAAGCGCTTCTATAAAAGCAAAAAACGAATTTATATTGAAACACGACCTACCTGAAAGTTTTTGATAAAATTCCTAATTATAATCAATACAAATTCATTACTTTTTCTAGATACTTAATAATGCATTATTTTTAATTAATCTTTCTTAAATACTAAGGCGTTATTTAGTAATTCTAGCACGAGGTTAAGCGTGTCTTGTAGAATTTGTTGATGCAGGTTTGGCTTATTTTTGTATACCACACTAATATTGGCAAGCCCTTCAAGTATTACCATTAGTTTATTTGTTAAAGATGCCTTATTGGGGTAATTTTCAAGCTTATAAAAAATAAGATTTCGAATAAATTCTTTATGTTCTACTACAATATTAGATATGCATGATGAATCTTCTGGTATTTCTTCCATTGCACGGATAAACAAGCAGCCGTTAAAGTTTTCTTCGCAATACCACTTTTCATGCCATTCAAAAATCTTCATAATAGCTTCTGTTCCATTAAGGTTTAAGATAGCTTCGTTAAGTTTTGCTTTAAACCTCAAATCTCTTTGCTTTAATACTTCAAGTATCAATTTATCTTTACTGCCAAAATTATTGTATAAGGTTGTTTTAGAGCATCCTGATTTATCTCTTATCTCATCGACGCCAGCATTAGCAAAACCACTTCGATAAAACAGCGCTTCAGCCGTTTCCATTATTCGTTTGTATGTTTTTTTCAAAATAAATTACCTGAAATAAATTGCAAGGTGTACTGATCTGTACTACTATTAATTTTGTACAGATCGGTACAGTTTTATTTAATCATTATTATAACCAAACAGGACAATAGCGAATGAAATTCTTTTTTTTCGATGGCGAAAAACTACCAAGTAGACCCAAATTACTGGACTTAACACAGGGGTTGTTAGGTGGCTTTTTGGCAATTTTAACATTAGTATATTTGACAATATACTCTGGTAGCTATTTTATAATGGCTCCGTTTGGCGCTTCTTGTGTAATTTTATTTGCAGTTTCTCAATCTCCTTTGGCGCAGCCTAGAAATGTGATCTTTGGGCATCTTATCTCAGCGTTTATTGGGTTGCTGTTTTTAAAGTTGCTTGGTGATTCAGTATTCGTTATCGCTTTCTCTGTGGGATGTGCTATTGCTGCTATGCAGTTTTTGCGATGCGTGCATCCACCAGCAGGCGCTAATCCGCTAGTTATATTGTTAACAGCAAATCAAGTTAATTATGATTTTAGTTTTTTGCTGTTTCCCGTGTTATCAGGCTCTATCGCATTAGTTATCATTGCGTACATTGTCAATAATCTTATCGGAAAAAGCAAGTGGCCAATCTATTGGTTTGCGCTCTTTCGTAATAAAAAATTATAGATAAATTTCCAATAAAAACGCGACTAATATTATTTTTATTGGAAATAATATAATTGTTTTTTCTCAAACCTGCTTGCAAATGGATGCAAAGATTTACAGTTAATATTGCAGTTAATTTAACGGTTAAGATTCTAAAGGAAGGTAATACGATAGTCGTTGTTGCTTTAGTGTATTGAGTAATAATCTAAAGCAATTTCGAGTTGGTTTTATGTCATCATTAATGGTATTTTATCACCACAATCATTATTGTTTTTCATTGTTGTAATTTTTAACTAATATTGCATAATAGAAATAAGTTATCACAATCAAAGCAATAATCTTATAAATTATTTAAATTTTAGAGTACAATTATAGTTACTTATCTTAATGATCATGTCTTATTTTGGTTTTTGCTCATAAAATAAATGTGAGTTGATTGTCAATTACACAAAAGTTACACCGATTTTTATATAAATTGTTACCTGTTCCAATTTGGAAGTTTTGTTCAATTCTGTATTTGGAATTATAGTTCAACATATTATGTTAGCTGGGAGAAAGGAAATGTATTTATTAGAAATGGCACCAAAATTTTTGTTAGCACTAGTTATTTTACTTATTTACGTCAAGTTATCAGGTAAAAGTCAAATTGCACCAATGTCACAGCTTGATCAGGTCGGTAGTATGGTTATTGGTGCGCTCGTTGGGGGAGCGTTGCTGAGCCCAACGGTATCACCATGGGAGGCAGCGGGGTTAGTTGCTATTTGGGCTGGCTTGCTTGTTTTGATCCGATTTATCAAATCTAAAAATTCACGTCTACGAGATGCTATAGATGGTGAGCCTATTCAATTAGTTAAAAATGGTCATTTAATCACAGATAATTTTGTTAAAGCTAATTTGCCAGTAAGAGATTTTGAAACCTTAGTTAATATACAAGGCATAGCTTCGTTTGATGAGTTAAAAGAAGTTTGGTACGAGTTAAACGGTTCTTTAACCATTATCAAACAAGGTGATAAAGATATTGCCCTGCTTATTATTGAAAATGGCGGTATTAGTCATGATAATCTTGAGCAACTCAAAAAAGATGAAGATTGGGTTAAACGTGAAATTTCAAGGCAAGGATATGAAAAAATAGAAGATATTTTTTGTGCTGAGTGGTTTGATAATAAGTTAATTATTTATCCTTATGATGCAGTTCGTGAAGGTAAAAAATAAACATTACTTGTATTTTAGGGTGGCGCAATCCACCCTTTCTTGCTGATTTATTTTGGCTTTTGTTGTGATTAGCGCAGTTGACTATCTTTACTGCCTCGGCGATTATATAAACTTGATGCTTTAGCTATCCGCTTGTCGATTTCTTGTTGGCAAGACAAACAATATTGTACGCCGGGTAATGCTATTTTTCTGGCTTCAGCGATAGGGTCGCCACACTCAATGCAAAAGTGAGCGCTAATTGTACCGTAATTGAGTTGTCGCCTTGCGTTTTCTATAGCATCGGCAATAGTACCTTCGATTTGTTGGTTAACCGCATCGTCAGATGCCCATCCACTTGCCATAAAAGTAGCCTCCTATAACTGAAATAGTAGGGTAATGATATGGTGTTTTTTTGGGCTGTTTCAAGTAATTTAGGGCGTTAATTACCCAAAAATTATGTTATTGACTACAGCGGTGCGCGTATTTAATTTAACATTATCAAAATGTGGAGGTTTTTATGCAACAATATGAACAAGCAACATTTGCTGGTGGTTGTTTTTGGTGTATGGTAAAACCCTTTGATAAGTATGAGGGCGTGATCAATGTTGTATCGGGTTATACAGGTGGGCATGTAATTAATCCAACCTATCAACAAGTCTGTTCAGGCACAACAGGGCATACTGAAGCCGTGCAAATTACGTTTGATCCGAAAGTTATCAGCTATAAAAAATTGCTAGAAATTTTTTGGCAACAAATTGATCCCACTGATTCTCAGGGACAATTTGCCGATCGGGGCGATTCTTATCGTCCTGTAATTTTTTATCATAATGAATATCAACATAAACAAGCGCTGGCCTCTAAACAAGCATTACAAGCCAGCGGGAAGTTTGATAAACCAATTGGTGTTGCCATCGAGCCTGCTGTGAGTTTTTATGTAGCTGAAGACTATCACCAAAATTATTACACTAAACAACCGCAACGCTATAACCAATACTATCAACTATCAGGGCGCTCTCATTTTTTGGCTCAGCATTGGCAAAAACACAAATAAAAGGATGAGTTAATAATGCAAAATTATCCGCACTATGGCCGTAAACAAAAATGGGTTCATTGGCTAACTTTTACCTTGGTTTTGCTCACGTTTTTAGTGGTTATATTTAAGGGGGGATTGTCAAACTATTTGGGGGGTATGCCGGTTATTTACTTATTGCATAAATCTTTGGGTATATTGATTTTTGTCTTAACATTGTGGCGCTTTGTGTTAATAAAGCGCGATGATGTACCAGATGTTTTATCCAAAGATCATAAATTACAGCGAGTTTTGTCAAAATCAACGCAAGGATTTATCTACATTTTATTGATTATTGTGCCACTCTCTGGTTACTTGATGAGTCGTCATCCGTTGAATTTTTTGGGTATCATCTCTATACCTGCTGTTGATTTGCCAAATCAGGCTTATCAAATATTTCATAGCGTTCATCAAGCCAGTTCATATTTACTTGGTATTTTACTTATCATACATATAGCTGGCGCTTTATATCATTATTTTGTAATTAAAGATAAAGTATTGCAATCGATGTTAAACTGATGTTAACCGACATTAATTAAAACAAGTAACTTTAAACTACGAGAAGGTGATTTATGAATAAAAACATGAAAGAAAAAGCGCTATCCATATTAACACCTATGCAATATTATGTTACCCAACAAAATGGTACAGAGCCACCGTTTGATAATGAATTTAATGCCAATCATCGTGAAGGATTATATGTCGATATAGTATCTGGTGAACCACTATTTACCTCGTTAGATAAATTTGATTCAGGCTGTGGCTGGCCTAGCTTTGCTAAGCCAATAGATAAGAGTCGTATTATTGAAAAAAAAGATACCAGTTTTGCTATGCGTCGCACCGAAGTGCGATCAGCGAATGCCGACTCTCATCTTGGACATGTTTTTACTGATGGTCCAAAAGAGCTAGGTGGGTTACGCTACTGTATTAATTCGGCTGCTTTACGATTTATACCTAAAGATGAATTAGCCTATGCTGGTTATGAGCAGTACATAAAGCTATTTGATAAATAATAAATAACAGTCGGTAAATAGAACTTATAAAATAACAACCCTATCATCTAACAAGATGATAGGGTTGATAAAATCTTTACAAGCTTAGTTGTTTCGTTTAAATAAAATATAACTAATTAACAAAAATACAACACTGGTTATCAACGATCCAACGATGGGATAAATTCCAATAACAATACTCACTTGTGCAAATAAATTATCAGCAATATAAAATAAGAAACCGAAGCTAATACCAATTACTATACGAATGCCCATCGATACGCTACGTAATGGACCAAAAATAAATGACAATGCGAGCAACATCATCACAGCAACAGAAACGGGTTTGATAATCTTTTTCCAAAATAGCAAATCATAATACTTGGTATCTTGCCCTGAGCTTTTAAGAAATTGCGAATATTGATAAAGTCCAGAAGCTGACAATGAGTCAGGATCAAATGCGACAATACTTAATTTATCTGGGGTAATGTTTGTTTTCCAAGGGATGGATACCATATTGACTCCTACCACTTTATTGAGCACTGTTAGATCATTTTTTTCGACTTGCGATAAAGTCCAACTGTCATTTTCATATACTCCATAAGCAGCATGGGTAATGGATAGCAATTTATTTTGATCAACCGAATAAATATAAACATTAGATATTGAATTATCGTTATTCACCTGTCCAATAAACACATAATCATTACCGTCTTTAGCCCAAAGGCTGCCTTGCTGTGCCATTAAGGTATTACCATAAAGCTTTTCAGAGCGCATATTGCGTGCAGTCTGCTCGCTAATAGGAGCAATCCATTCTCCAACTGCCATTGTAATTAATACGAGTGGTAATGCTGTTTTCATAACCGCAAGGGCAATTTTGAAACGACTAAAGCCTGACGTTTCCATCACAATTAGTTCACTGCGTGATGCCAATAAGCCTAAACCAATTAAAGCCCCCAATAATGCAGCCATAGGAAAGAAAACTTCTAAGTCTTTTGGCGCCATTAAAAAGGTATAAACACCAACAGAAAACGCATCATAATCAACTTTTATTTTTCGAAGTTGATCTATAAAACGGATAATACCCGACAGACTAATCAGCAGAAAAAGGCTAACACCAATGGTACTTAAAATAGTTTTACCAATATAACGATCTAAAATCGAAAACACACTTTTCTCCTTAAGATGCCGAATATTTCAAGCGAAGTTTACGCATAAATAGATTATCCCAACAATTTAAAATGAGTGCCAATACAAAATATCCTAAGTTCAACATATAAAACCACAATTCAGGATCTAATCGACCTTTCCCTGCATTAGCCTTAATTGAACTAGCTGACAAAAAGTAAACCAAATAAAGCAGTAACGCTGGAAAAACTTGAGCTAGGCGCCCTTGGCGTGGGTTAGATACGCTCAGAGGAATAACCAAAAATGCCATCAAAGGCACCGAAATAATCAATGTTATTCGCCAATAAAATTCTGCATTGGCTTTAGGGGTATTAAGGTTCGTAAGTTCAGGCAATCCCAACTGTTGAACATTGGTTTTATCGACCTCTTCAGTAATATTGAGTTCTTTGGGTTTAATGATACCTAAATAATTATGAAAGTTTGAGATCCGAAAATCTTTTAATTGCGCTGTACCTTCATAACGGTTGGCATTTTCAAGCTTAATGATTTGATTGCCTTCATCATCATGGCCTGTTTTCCCCTTATTGGCAAGAATGATCGATGGTCGTTGATTGGCTTTGGGATTGATTTGCGCAATAAATACGTTTTCTAGGTTATTATTATCAACATTACCAATATAAATCACTGAATTACCATCTGGCGTTTGTTGAAATTGCCCCGCTAATAACCCCGCTAAACTCGGGTTTATTTTCGCATTTGCAAGTAGCTGATCTTGCTTAACGTTAGACCAAGGACCAAACCAAAGTGCATTCAGCGCTGTCAATATGCAGGTTAGAATGCAGAGAAAAAGCACCACTTGATAAGTTAAATTCTTTTTAATGCCACAAGCATACATAGCGACCATTTCACTGTCAGAATAAAGTCGCCCAAAGACCACAAGTACGCCTAAAAAAAGACTTAGCGGTAAAATAAGATCAGCCATATTTGACACGCCCAAAACTAATAATGGCATAATTAATTCTCGGGGGATTGAACCATCAATAGCGCTTGACAAAATTCTGATTAATTTTTGAGAAAAGAAAATCAGCAATAAAATAAATAGAATTGCTCCTTGGGTTTTCAATGTCTCTTTAACTAAATATCGACGAATTATCACAACTTACCTATATATGTTGGCATAAAATCTGACTATTATAATCTGATTTGAGCGCTTTTAGTTATCTTTTTGTTGCTATCCAATAACGAAGCGATAGAATATTCATTATCTTTATCAATTCATAAACGAGAAACACCATGGAATTTCAAATAAAAAACAGTGCTATTATCACCAAGCAAAAAGCAGAGTGTTTAGTTATTTCAATTGCTTCAGGAAAAAATCAGTCCGATTTTGTTAAAGATATTGACAACTCAACCCATGGTTTAGTTAGCCAACTCATTAAATCGGGTGACATAAGCAGTGAGTTGGGTAGAACTACGTTACTCTATGCCAACAGCAACAATTTAAAACAAAAACTGTTATTTGTCGGTTGTGATAAAGCCAAAAATTTTGATTTGTCACAAGCCAAAAAGGTGATTCAAGCAGTCATAAAAGAAGTTCTTGCCAAAAAAATCAAAAATATTGCATGGGATTTGTTAACAATTAATCAAGCCAATAGTGCTCAAATCGCTAAACAATTACCGCAAATTGTTAGCGATATTACTTATCAATTTGATGAATTTAAAACGACTAAAGCGCCTGTACCAAGTTTAACTAATGTGACATTATTCACTCACAACGAAAATGAGTTACCACAGTTAGCTAGTAATTTGTTACAAGGTCAAATTATTGCTGATGCGATTGCCACAACAAAAACCATTGCCAATATGCCATCAAACGTTTGTAACGCAAAATACTTAGCCGATCAAGGTAAACAACTAGGCAAATTACACTCGTCATTAAAGGTCACTTGCCTTGGCGAAGATGAGTTGGCAAAATTAAGCATGAATGCTTATTTAGCCGTCGGGCGTGGTTCAGAAAATGAATCAATTATGACCATTATTGAATATGCAGGAGCAAAAGACAAACAAGCCAAACCGTATGTATTAGTCGGCAAAGGGCTTACTTTTGATTCTGGTGGCATATCTATCAAACCATCGGCAGGTATGGATGAAATGAAATATGATATGTGTGGTGCAGCGACGGTTTATGGCGTTATGCAAGCTGTAGCCGAATTAAAATTACCAATTAATGTCGTAGGTATTATGGCAGGTTGCGAAAATATGCCAGATGGAAATAGTTATCGGCCTGGTGATATATTAACGACAATGTCTGGTACCACTGTTGAAGTAATTAACACCGATGCTGAAGGTCGTTTAGTGTTATGTGATGCTTTAACTTATGTTGAACGTTATAATCCAAAAGCGGTTATTGATATTGCTACCTTAACGGGAGCTTGTATTGTTGCATTGGGGCATCACTATACAGGCGTAATGGGCAATAATGATCAATTGATAGCACAACTTGTTTCCGCCTCTCAAAAAGCAGGTGACAAAGCATGGGCACTACCGATTGATAATGACTTCCAAGAACAAATTAAATCTACATGTGCCGATATTGTGAATGCTGGTGGTCGAGATGGGGGCACCATTACTGCTGCATGCTTTTTATCACGCTTTACCGAAAAATATCAATGGGCGCATTTAGATATTGCCGGCACAGCATGGAGCTCAGGTGCAAAAAAAGGTGCAACAGGACGCCCTGTGGCGATGTTGATTCAATACTTACTAGACCAATAAATTGAGCGTTGATCTAATGAAAAAAGTCATCTTCTACTTACTTGAAAACCAAACACAAGCCGACGAATCGGGCATTTTGTTTTTTGAGAAGTTAGCATGTCAAAAAATTGTTGAAGCATGGCACGCGAATCAGCGCGTGCAAGTTGCTTGTCAAGATCAGGCTCAGGCCGAACGAATCGATGAATACCTTTGGCAACTGGAAACGGATAATTTTGTTCCTCACAATTTGGCTGGCGAAGGGATGAAAGGCGGATCGCCGGTTGAAATTAGTTGGCCACAAAAACGGAGTAGCGCGAGTCGTCAGTTGCTGATTAATTTACAAGAGCAGTTTCCCGAATTTGCTAGTGTCTATCGTGATATTATTGATTTTGTGCCAACCGATGAGCGACTAAAGTCGCTCGCAAGGGTTAGGTATAAGCTATATAAAGAGGCTGGTTTTAATCTTAAAACGATTCCGATAATTTGCGACTAAAAAGTATCTTATTAATTTTTTTGTTTTTTTGTGTTAAATAAAAACTTTAATAAAATCAATGGCTTTTCTGACAGTTTTTTGATGGCGATTAACAAGGTACCGAACAATCGATAATCGTTTTAAACTTGTTTTATCAATTCATTAACATTAATCACCATAACGAATTTAAATCGTTTATAAAAAAGTTTTTTGCAAACCTCATCTGGTTTTTCTTTTGTTAAGCAAGGCGGTATGTTCTATTTTTTTAGTGTCACGCTCATTTCAATACTTAATAATAACTACCGGCAACTAGTGCAATGTTATATCGCTAGTTAACCTAAAAATAGATAAAACCCATCATTAATCTAAACGCCTTTTATGTCATAAAAGCGGGTATTAGTCAAAGTTAACAGCGTTAACTATTGTTGATGCTATTTGTTTAAGGCCGGAAATATACTAGCAATTGAGAAAAATTCGCAAATTGAATAAAAATATTAGGCGAAATGATTTTTACCGAAAATAATGACCACCGAAGTAAATAGTGCTTGAAAATGAAAAAGAGCACCTTGTGTAACCATTTTTATTATTGTCTGTTTAAAGACTATTTTGCCAGTTTATGGTATGATTAGCGCCAAATTCAATGGCAATAATGCGTTATGGTGATTATGAGTTATCAAGTTCTGGCACGCAAATGGCGACCAAAATCATTTTCCGAAGTTGTTGGGCAGCAACATGTCCTTAAAATTCTGTCTAATGCGCTTTCACTTGGACGCGTCCATCACGCTTATTTGTTTTCTGGTACTCGTGGTGTAGGTAAAACGTCGATTGCCCGTTTATTGGCTAAGGGTTTGAACTGCGAAACGGGTATAACAGCCACTCCTTGTGGTGTATGTGATAATTGTCGTGATATTGAGCTAGGTCGATTTGTTGACCTTTTAGAAATTGATGCCGCATCACGTACTAAAGTTGAAGATACACGTGAAATACTTGATAATATTCAATATTTGCCAACAAAAGGTCGATTTAAAGTTTATTTGATTGACGAAGTGCATATGTTGTCTCGCAGTAGTTTTAATGCGCTACTAAAAACTTTAGAAGAGCCTCCTGAGCATGTTAAGTTTTTATTAGCGACCACCGATCCGCAAAAATTACCCATTACGATATTATCGCGCTGTTTGCATTTACATTTAAATGTGCTTGATACGGCTTTAATTAGCCAACAACTTGAGCATATTTTACAATTAGAACAAATCAGTAGTGATCCCAAAGCGATTGGCTTATTAGCAAAAGCAGCTAACGGCAGTATGCGTGATGCTTTGAGTTTGACTGATCAAGCGATTGCTCTTGGCAATGGTATCATTGATGCAAAATCAGTGGCAATAATGCTTGGCACACTTGATAAATCGATTCCATTTGCTCTTGTTGAGGCAATGCATAATGGTAATGGCAATGCCTTAATGCAACAGATTGAAGCGGCAGCTATGCAAGGTGCAAATTGGGATCATTTATTAGCTGAAACAATTACATTGTTGCACCAAATTGCTTTATTGCAAGTAGTACCAACGGCACTTGGTGATTATACTGATAATGAAGAGCGCATCCGTTTTTTAGCACAATCTATGGCGCCAAATGATGTACAACTTTTTTATCAAATTCTATTGATGGGGCGTAAAGAACTAAGTTTTGCACCTGATAAAAAAATTGGCGTGGAAATGAGCTTTTTACGTGCTTTAGCTTTTATACCAAAGTCGGTTGATACTGTTACACCATCAGTAATGCTACGGACTGCAAGCAATACGCAGCAACCAGAGTCAATCCAAGCACAACCTAAGACTAATCAACAATCGCAAACACAACAACCTAAAAATAATGTTGAGCAGGTTACATCTCAACAACGTTCGTTACACGCAGTAACAAGTTCGAGTTTACCACCAAAGTTACAAACCGAAGAACAAAAAAAGAACGATTTAATGGCAGATGTAGTTCCTTTAAAAGCGGAACCAACTGCTGATGCAAAACCGAAAACGGTTGATTTAGCGATTCCTGATGATGCTCCGTCGGTGACTAAAAGCATTTTAGAAATGCGTATGCAGCTAATCAAAGAGGAACAAAGTTCAAAAAAGTCTGAATTGGTTGATGTAAATCAACCTAAAAAACGAGTCGTTAATGAGTCACTGACGCGAATTAAACAGAATATTCAGCAACCAGTAAATGAGGTTAGCGCAGATCCCCATAATACGGATCACGATGATAGTAAAGAAGAAATCACTGCTGAAAATTATCAATGGCAAGCTAGTGGTTTAATTGCTATGAAGGAAGAATTGGTTATTGATACTAAGGCCTTTCGTGAATCGCTTAACGGCGACAAAACCCCCGAAATGACCCAAAAACTGATTACAGAAATGGCGCAAAAAAATGCTTGGTGTGCCGAAATTGAGCAATTGAATTTGCCACCGTTGCTTAAACAAATTGTGGTTAATGCCGTTTTTCAACAAGTGGATGATAATACTATTGTGTTACGTGTGCGCTCGGCAGTTAAGCATTTAATTAATTCGGCAAATAACGTAGCTAAAGTGCAAAAGGCGCTTTGTGAACAACGTAAGCAAGAACTTGATGTAAAAATCATTATTGATGACAATCAAGATGATAAAACACCATTGGAAATGCGCGAAGCATTGTATCAACAAAAATTAGCACAAGCTAAAATAATCATTGCTGAAGATCCCAAAGTGGCAACAATTTGTCGATATTTTGACGCTAAGATTGATGAGACAAGTGTTCGTCCTGTATAATACAGCGATATTTTTTTAACGAGGAATAATTATGTTTTCAGGTGGAAAAGGTGGCTTGGGCAATTTAATGAAACAAGCCCAACAAATGCAAGCAAAAATGCAACAAGCGCAAGAAGAGATCGCCAAATTGGAAGTTACTGGCGAGTCTGGTGCCGGCTTAGTTAAAGTTACGATTAATGGTGCACACAGTTGTAAGCGCGTTGAAATTGATCCATCACTTATGGCTGATGATGATAAAGAAATGTTAGAAGATCTTATTGCTGCTGCTTATAATGATGCAGCGCGTCGTTTAGATACAGCACAGAAAGAACGTATGGCGCAAGTTACTGGCGGCATGCAATTACCGCCAGGTTTTAAAATGCCATTCTAAGATAACGCATTAATTTTGCGATTTATGTTGCCGACATAGTCAACAAATGTCGGCAATATTATTTTATTGCCTGTCTATTTATACAGTTTTTCTTTATTATTTTTTTGCTATCGGGTAAACTACGCTTAATTATTTGCTGAT
Source organism: Gilliamella sp. HK2 (assembly GCF_001690265.1). Taxonomy (NCBI): domain Bacteria; kingdom Pseudomonadati; phylum Pseudomonadota; class Gammaproteobacteria; order Orbales; family Orbaceae; genus Gilliamella; species Gilliamella sp. HK2. The sequence continues at coordinate 11,915 of NZ_LZGV01000013.1, read as the reverse complement.
TTATTACGCTTTATTATTAAGGATATATTGTGATTGGTCGTTTACGAGGCACTATTATTGAAAAACAACCCCCAAAAGTACTGATTGAAGTTGGCGGTGTCGGTTATGATGTATTTATGCCGATGACCTGTTTTTATGAATTACCCGAAAATGGGCAAGAAGTTATTGTGTTAACCCATTTTGCAGTTCGTGAAGATGCTCAAGTATTGTATGGCTTTAATCAAGATCAAGAGCGTGAGCTATTTCGTGAGCTAATAAAAGTCAATGGAGTAGGACCTAAATTAGCGTTAGCCATTTTATCAGGTATGTCCGCAGGGCAATTTATTAGCGCTGTTGAGCAAGGTGAAATTAAAACCTTAGTAAAACTACCCGGTGTAGGTAACAAAACAGCTGAACGGTTAATTGTGGAAATGAAAGATCGCATTAAACGGTTTGGAGAACAATCATCAAGCGCTAACACCGCTATTGAAACAAATAGTGTTCAAAAATCGGCTAATCAAATTGAAAGCGAGGCGGTTTCAGCTCTAATTGCACTTGGTTATAAACCGCAAGAAGCCAGTCGTATCATTAATAAAGTCATTAACCCAGATATGGATTGTGAAACACTGATTCGTGAAGCCTTAAAATCGGCATTGTAAATAGGGATTTATTATGATTGAAGCGGATCGTTTGATCGCCCCACAAGTACAAAAAGAAGAAGAATCGTTAGATCGTGCTATTCGCCCCAAATATTTGGACGAATACATCGGCCAACCACAAGTGCGCGAACAAATGAAGATTTTTATTCAAGCAGCTAAACAACGTAGTGATGCGCTCGATCATGTGCTTATATTTGGTCCGCCTGGGCTTGGTAAAACCACGTTAGCTAACATTGTAGCGAACGAAATGAATGTTAATTTACGTACTACATCTGGTCCTGTTTTAGAAAAAGCGGGCGATTTAGCCGCTATGCTAACCAATTTAGAGCCTAACGATGTATTGTTTATTGATGAAATTCATCGCCTATCACCTGTAGTTGAAGAAATTTTATACCCAGCGATGGAAGATTACCAACTAGATATTATGATTGGCGAAGGGCCTGCGGCACGTTCGATCAAAATTGATCTTCCTCCCTTTACATTAATTGGTGCAACAACGCGAGCTGGTTCGTTGACTTCGCCACTGAGAGATCGCTTTGGTATTGTACAACGTCTTGAATTTTATCGTGTTGAGGATTTGGAATATATTGTTAGTCGCAGTGCCAAATTTTTAGGCATGGATCTGTCAGATGAAGGGGCTTATTTGATTGCCAAACGTTCACGTGGTACTCCTCGAATTGCTAATCGCCTTTTGCGTCGTGTGCGCGATTATGCTGATGTAAAGTCCAAAGGTGTTATCGATAAAAAAATCGCTACCCAAGCACTGGATATGCTTGATGTTGATAACGAAGGTTTTGATTATATGGATCGCAAATTATTGCTTACTATTATCGAAAAATTTATGGGTGGGCCTGTTGGCTTAGATAATATTGCGGCGGCAATTGGCGAAGAGCGCGAAACGATCGAAGACGTGCTTGAACCGTTTTTAATCCAACAAGGTTATATCCAAAGAACCCCTCGTGGCAGAATTGCAACGCCACATGCGTACCGCCATTTTGGCATTATTCAGGATAATTAGCCCAGTGTGTCAATAAATGTATATTAGCAAAAAGCGCAATGATTTGATGATTTGCGCTTTTTATTACGGATATTTTATTGCGATTTCAGCTTAACCAAGTTCTTTTTCGGTAAAAATACCACTAAATAAGTCAGTACTTAAATAGCGTTCGCCAGAAGAAGGCAAAATGACAACAATGGTTTTATTTGCATTTTCAGGTAATTTAGCTAAACGATCGGCTGCAAAAATCGCAGCACCAGACGATATGCCTGCTAAAATGCCTTCTTTTTCCATTAATATACGAGCGGTATCAATAGCATCTTCGTTAGAAACTTTTTCGACCAAATCGATTAAACTTAAATCTAGATTTTCAGGAATAAAACCAGCCCCAATACCCTGAATTTTATGCGGTCCTGGCTTGATTGATTCACCTGCTAGCGCCTGAGTAATTACGGGTGAATTAGTTGGCTCAACGGCGACTGCAGTAATATTTTTACCTTGCGTTTTTTTGATATAACGTGTTACACCAGTGAACGTACCACCAGTTCCAATACCAGCAACAAACACATCGATTTGACCATCGGTATCATTCCAAATTTCAGGACCAGTGGTTTTTTCGTGAATTTCAGGGTTAGCTGGGTTACTAAATTGTTGAAGCATGATATTTTTTTGTGGATTACTGGCAACAATTTCTTCGGCTTTATCAATGGCACCTTTCATACCTTTTGATGCTTCAGTCAATACTAAGTTGGCACCTAAAGCTTTTAACAGCTTTCTGCGTTCAATACTCATGCTTTCAGGCATAGTTAATGTTAGCTTATAACCACGAGCTGCAGCGACAGCCGCAAGTGCAATACCCGTATTACCGCTGGTCGGCTCAATTAATTCAACATCTGAAGTTAATAAACCACGCTTTTCCGCATCCCAAATCATATTCGATGCAATACGACACTTCACGCTAAAACTTGGATTACGTGATTCGACTTTAGCTAAAATATTACCATGACCAAAGTGTTTTAAACGAACAAGTGGGGTATGACCAATAGTTTGTGAATTATCATCAAATATTTTGCTCATTATCATTTCCTTATTTAGTCACAGTTAGATAGGCGACAGCCATCTATCTGGTTACTTAATCATATTCGCTATTATAAATCTATCTTAAAAAGATGGTACTAATTAATTAGTATAATGATATTCATTTAAGCTATAAGCGGGAAAATGGCTTTTTATCAAAAAGCTAAAAGCATATTTTGGTGCGAATAAAGGTTTAATAAAAATTCGATGCTAAAATAAAAATTAAATAAAATCAATGGTTTTTCTGAATGATTTTTAACTTGCCAACTTTAAAAAAACTAAGAAAAATTGAACAAGATTAATGGAAAAAGGATATCAAAATGGAGATAACTTATCAGAAAATAACGTTTTAATTTATTAGAATTAAAGTAGTAGGGTATTTAACCTGAAAGCCAAACAGGTTGGAGTCATTTATAAAATGAAGCTATGGCCTTATCTTTGGTGCTAAAAAGTGTAGATACACCAAGCTATCTAGCCTTTTAAGGTATATAGCAAATAAGTTGAATGCATAATTTAGAACTTATCTATATTTTATTTAGTTGCAGTAGCCTTCGTTTGGTTAGGATCAAAATCAGCCCAATATAAAGCAAGGCAGGCTGAATTAGGGGCTATTTACTCAAACGTAAAAAAGGTATTAGGAACAGTATGGGTTAACCAAACACCATTATCAGCTAAATAGAACTTGAAGCCTTGTTGATGCATTAACAAAGCTTTTACTTTTAATACAATCGGTTTACCATGTCGTTTGCCTACAGCATTAGCTGTCTGTTCATCGAAAGATAAGTGAACATAATGGCGGTCACCTGCAATTAACCCTTGTTCTTTAATTGAATCAATAAAACGAGTTGCCGTCCCATGATACAAAAATTCTGGTGGGATTTGTTGTTGATATTTGATTTCAACCTGTTTAGTTGAATGCCCTTGTGCAGCACGAATTTTTAACCCATCTTCTGAAATTGTAAAACGTTTTTTATCGCTTGTTTTAACAACTTCTTCAATTAGATCTCTGGTAAGATATTCACCATGTTGATTAGCTTGCATAATTAGCGTTTCAATCTTAATCCACCCATTAGAATCTAAAGCTATACCTATAGCTTCAGGTTGATGTCTTAAAATGTAACTTAGAAATTTACTCGTTTTTTCTAGATTTTTGTTCATGCTTTACCCCTTAACTTTCTAAACTAGCACTTGAGGATATTTTTTAACATCTTTATATCAACAAGATAAATTCAATAATGACTTACTTTATTCTATTTCAATTAGCACAAAACATTCTAATTTATCTTTGCATCGCTTAAAATTTTTATTTGCTATTTTTACTCAGAGTTAATGCCTGTCGTTTCACCATTTATAAAACATCAACACTTTGTTGTCGCAAGTTTTTTTAAGTCATAATTAAGCGCAAATTAACGTTACAAAATAATAAAATATGGGTTTAAAAGACGGGTTAAAATTGAGAAAACGATAGAAGAGCGCCTAAAATAGCAAGCAAAGCCTTACAATACTTTTCTATAACCATTTACAGAAAGTAGATAAACCGTTCTGTTGGTAAGCTGATTACAATATCAATATTTACCCTTTTTATTTTCATCATAGAGAAATTTTTCCTTTTTAACTATACTATTTTATAGGAAGATAGCTATTCAATCATTACTAAAGGGAAAAAGACCAAAATAGCTAATAAGGTGAAATGTATGAAAGAATATAGTTGGGTTTGGGTTTTTAAGAAAGACGGGGTATCAACGGTATCTGCTGTTTTTTCATCACTTGAAAATGCGGACAATTGGATAAAATTTAATAAATTAACGGGCATGTTAACTAAGATGCCAATAGATATTGGTGGTTATGATTGGTGTATTGAAAATAATGAGCCAATGCTTGAGCACTACCATTACCAAAAAGGTGTTAGATAATCGTCATGTTAAGGTTATTTAGGTCATTGTTATTTAGGAGATTGTTATTTGGGAGATTGCAATTTAAGCCATTATAGGCATTAGCAAATGTGATAGCTAGTGTAAATATAGCTGGTGTAAATGTTGTAAGGAAAATAACATGCAAGAAGAGCAACGTGTTGATAATATGTTGAACTGTGAAGTAAGGTTTTTAGCAACAACCGTTAATTGCTATACCGAAGATGAAGTGCTTATTATTGGGATGGGTAACGATCCTGTATCACCAAATCATTATTTGATTCTTTCTAGATTTGATGATGGTGAAGTAGATAAGTCAATAGGCATTCAAACACATCTAACTGAAATGGAAATATCTAGTGCAATTAACAGTATTGTGTTGAAAGCCAATATACTTACTATAGCAATAAATAAGCATAAAGTTGATGAAGTGAAAGTCAAAAAAATAGTGGTTGAATTTGGCCAAATAGATCAAACTTTGTTAATAAAATATATTAACGATATTTTTCTTAATAGTTCAGTAAAAGTAATGATTAATAGATAAAAATTAATAGATTTTTGGCAAATTTTATTGGTATTAAAAAAATAGGTATTAACGATAATTGCTGGCAATTATTCTTTATTGTTCAATATTCACTCAATACTATTAATAATTATAATCATGTTTGTATTTCGCTGAATTATCAATCACGTTATTTTTAGGTAATTGAGGCGCTTTATCATATAGTTTGTAATCAATAAGATAAGATCCCCAAAAATTACTTTTAATGGTTACCAATAATTTTTTAGGGTAAATATCAGCGTCATTTTTTGTAAATGGTAGAAAAAATTTTTTTGATGTATATGGATCATGAATTTTTATACCGTTAGCGTAGCGGTGATAGTGCCGTTTTTGGGGCCCCGGTGTTGTAATTTCATAATCTGTCAAATACTCATATGTATTTCCCGGGTAGAGATGAACTAAATTGATTGGTAGGCAAATTGCAATAAAAAGCGAGCATAGAAAAAATTGAAAAAAATGCCCTAGCAAGAATTTAATTCTTTCCCACCGTGGTATTGGAACTTTCACCGCAATTAAATTTGGTTTAGTCATTAAATAAAAGAAGAGAGCGATAATAAAACTAATTACTATCGAAAAAATGCAGTAACTAGTATTAAAAAAATCTGAAAGAATTGTTTCCCTACCTACTTTGAATGAGCAATAAATCCAGTTAATGACTAGTAAAATATAAAAAGCAATCATTATAATTTTATATACAGCATTATATCGAAATCGAATATTTCCATCGCTGGAAAGTGGCTTAAAGGTTTTTTTTTGAATGTTATCAATAGCATCAATACGATAATTTTTAAATTTTTGTTCCATAAATTTTCACGACTTATTTTAATCTATGTTTATTCAGCTAAATTTCCATCATTTTCCATTTCTAATTCAATCTTGTTAATGGCTTGTTCACAGCGGTAGATGCGGTTATCAAGCGCAGCAATTTTGCTTTGGTTGATCACATCAGGTGATAATTCTAGTTCATATTTCATCTCTTGTAATCGACGCAAATAATCTAAATGGCGCATGTGCTTTTGGGCTAATGTTTCTTCAAAAATGATTTTTAGATCTTTGCGACGTAAGTTGTGGGTAGCAAGTTCGCGTGTTAGGGCGGCAATTTGGTTGACTAATGTATCTGATAAAAAGGTGATTTGTTCAACTTTTTCTGATTTGATATTAGCCATTAACGCTTGATATGTTTGTTTGATCTTTTCAAGATAAAATGCTTTATCTGTGACAATGTTATTGGTTTGAAATAATTGTTCGTCAAAATAAGGCTCTTGATATTGTTGTTCGTTGGCTAAACTGATTTGCTGTTCAAGTCGGTCAATTTGATTTTGTAGAGTATTAATTAAATCTGCCATGGATATTAGCCTTTACCATAAGGTGAGTTATCATTATCTTGACCAAAATAATCACCTAAATGTTCTTTTGCAAGTTTGATCAGTTTCATAAATTCTTCAAACGTTAATTTGTTGACTTCAGGGCTATTCTCAGCGACGATTTTTTTCGCAACTAATTTCGCTTTTAACTGGTTGTAGCAGTCAATTAAATTAAGTGGAAGTGGTGATAGCGCTCGTTTACCTAGCCAATATATCCCTTGTAGCGGTAAGCTTAAAGTAAATAGTACGGTTATTGCTGTTACCGCAATTTGTGCTGGCATGTAATATTGCCAAACTAGCAAACCAATAACGATTGGTGGTAAGTATTTGCTTGTAGTTTTTATGTAGTTAATGATTTTTAATTCAGGAAATGAATATGCTAATTGTTTATCTGTCGGGCAAAGCTTTATATATCGTTGACCTGCTTTAAATGTGCTTATTACATTCATATTTTTCCGATTCCTCGACATTCACTTGTTATTATCTTAAAATAGTACCATTCAAATTGGGGACTCTCATTATTCTATCTCAAAAAGTAAGATATCAGAAGTCACCTTAGCGTAGTCACATTGATTTTAAATCATGTGCTTAGTTACCAATTTTGATTGGTATATATCTTTTTATTCAATCTATAGGAATTACTATGTCATCAAGTAATAACGCTCTTGTTCTTAATTGCGGAAGCTCATCATTAAAATTTGCTATTATAAACCCTGAAAACGGTGATGAGTTTCTTTCTGGATTAGCCGAATGTTTTAACCTGCCTGATGCACGCATTAAGTGGAAACTTGATGGTGTTAAAGGTGAAGCATCTTTAGGTGCAGGCGCTGCACATAGTGAAGCAATTAAATTTATCGTTAATAGTATCTTCCCACAAAAACCAGAATTATTAGATAGTATTAAGTCTATTGGTCATCGAATTGTTCACGGCGGTGAAAAATATACACAATCAGTTGTGATTGATGATTCAGTATTAAAAGGTATTGAAGATGCAGCAGCTTTTGCTCCGTTACATAATCCAGCTCATTTAATCGGTATTCGTGAGGCATTTGAAGCCTTTCCACACTTAAAAAATAAAAATGTTGCTGTGTTTGATACTGCATTCCATACAACAATGCCAAAAGAAGCTTATTTATATGCTCTTCCTAACGAGCTTTATACTAAACATGGCGTTCGTCGTTATGGTGCGCACGGTACTAGCCATTATTATGTTAGCCGTGAAGCTGCAAGATTATTAAATAAACCTGTTGACCAAACGAATGTGATCACTTGTCATTTAGGTAATGGCGCATCAATTACTGCCGTTAAAAATGGTGAATGTGTTGAAACTTCAATGGGGTTAACGCCACTCGAAGGTTTAGTTATGGGTACGCGCAGCGGTGATATCGATCCTGCTATTATGTTCTTCTTACACGACAATTTAAAAATGTCAGTTGCCGATATTAACAATCTTTTAAACAAAAAATCAGGTTTATTAGGTTTGACAGGTGTAAGCAGTGACTGCCGTTATGTCACCGATAATTATGATACTAATGAAGATGCCAAAAATGCTTTAGATGTTTTTGTTCATCGTTTAGTAAAATATATCGGTGGTTATGCAATGTTATTAGACGGTCGTTTAGATGCTATCGTCTTTACTGGCGGTATTGGGGGAAATTCTGAAGAAGTTCGTCGTATGGCATTACAAAAATTAAGCATTCTTGGCTTTGAACTTGATCAAGAGCGTAATCTTGCTGCTCGTTTTGGCCAAGGTGGTACAATTACTAAAGAGGGTTCTGCAATTGCGATGGTTATTCCAACCAATGAAGAACTTGTTATTGCTCAAGATGCTGCGCGTCTAACCGCGTAATAAATATTTAAAACCGCCTAAATGGCGGTTTGTTTTTATATAATGAAGAATTAAGAGGTAACAATTATGTCTCGTACAATTATGCTCATTCCAACTGGCACCAATGTTGGATTAACGGGTGTGAGCCTTGGTGTTATTCGAGCTATGGAGCGTCAAGGTATTAACTTAAATGTATTTAAGCCCGTTGCACAGCCAAGAGCGGGTGGTGATGCGCCAGATAATACGACAACTTTAGTTAGCCACAACACATCAATTCCAGCGCTAAAACCGCTTAAAATGAGCCATGTTGAAAACCTATTAGGTTTAAATCAACAAGATGTATTAATGGAAGAAATCGTTGCCCTTTATGCTGAAAACACGAAAGGTGCTGATGTTGTTTTAGTTGAAGGTATTGTGCCAACATCGGATTATCCATTTGCTAACGAGCTTAATAATAATATCGCTAAAACCCTTGGCGCCGAAATTATTTTTGTCGTTAATATGGGTAAAGATACACCAGAACAGCTTAGAGATCGTATTGAAATTGCGCGTTCTAACTTTGGTGGTATTAAAAACGAAAAAATCGTTGGTGTGATTGTTAATAAAGTTAATGCGCCAGTTGAAGAACAAAGCCTTGCTCGTCCTGATGTTGCTGAAATTTATCACACTCCTAAATTTGATGATAAAAAAATCACTATCGATGATTTAAATGCACACAGCCCATTGCCAGTACTTGGATGTATTCCTTGGAATATGGATTTAAGTGCTTGTCGTTCTATTGATATTGCTAAACATTTTGACGCAAAAATTATTAATGAAGGTGATATCAAAAACCGTCGCATTAAACATATATCTTTCTGCTCACGTAGTGTGCCTAACATTATCAGTCATCTACAACCAAATGCACTGTTAGTGACTTCAGCTGATCGTGCTGATGTATTAGTTGCTATTAGTTTAGCTGCCATGAATGGTGTGGCTATTGGTGGTGTGCTTTTAACGGGCGGTTATGATATTGATGAAAAGATCGCAAAATTATGCCAACCAGCTTTTGATACAGGTTTACCAGTATTTACTGTGAAAACTAATACTTTCCAAACATCTATTAATTTACAGCAATTTAATTTAGAAATTCCTGTTGACGATAAAGAGCGAATGGAAAGCACACAAAATTATGTGGCGGATCATATTGATGCAAATTGGATCAAATCATTAAATGAAGTGGTTAATTCTGCTCGTCGTTTATCTCCACCAGCTTTCCGTTATCAATTAACAGAGCTTGCACGTAATGCTAAGAAAGTGGTTGTATTACCTGAAGGGGATGAACCAAGAACGGTTAAAGCAGCCGCAATTTGTGCTGAGCGAAATATCGCTAAATGCGTATTAATTGGTAATCCGGACGAAGTGCGTAAAGTTGCCGCTTCTCAAGGTGTGACTTTAGGTCAAGGTGTTGAAATTGTTGATCCTGAATTAATTCGTGAAAAATATGTACCTCGTTTAGTTGAATTACGTAAAAATAAAGGTATGACAGAAGTAATTGCTCGTGAGCAATTAGCTGATAATGTAGTACTTGGTACAATGATGCTTGAAGCAAATGAGGTTGATGGTTTAGTGTCAGGTGCTGTGCATACAACTGCTAATACCATCCGTCCACCATTACAATTAATTAAAACTGCCCCAGGTAGTTCTCTTGTATCATCTGTGTTCTTTATGTTAATGCCTGATCAAGTCTATATTTATGGCGACTGTGCAATTAACCCAGATCCAAACGCACAAGAATTGGCTGAAATTGCAATTCAATCTGCTGATACTGCAATCGCTTTTGGTATTGAACCACGTGTAGCGATGATTTCGTACTCAACTGGAAGCTCAGGTCAAGGCGCAGATGTTGAAAAAGTGAAAGAAGCAACTCGTATTGCTCAGGAAAAGCGCCCAGATCTTATGATCGATGGTCCTTTACAATATGATGCAGCTGTAATGCCAGATGTGGCAAAATCAAAAGCACCAAATTCGCAAGTTGCAGGTAAAGCGACTGTGTTTATCTTCCCTGATCTTAATACCGGTAATACGACTTATAAAGCTGTACAGCGTTCAGCGGATCTTGTTTCGATTGGTCCAATGTTACAAGGTATGCGTAAACCAGTTAATGACTTATCTCGTGGTGCATTAGTTGATGATATTGTTTACACCATTGCATTAACTGCAATTCAATCAGCACAAGAACAAAACGCTGCAAAATAAGTTTAGCAAAACGTTCTAACTATAGATAAAAGGTGATGTAATATCACCTTTTTTAATTAAATTTAGTCAAGTAATGAGCTTTAACAGCTTGAGTTATAACGATTTAGTTTTAAAGTATTTTGTTCTAGAAATTTGAGACAAAGTCTTCAAAAACTTATTTTAAGTCAAGTTGATGCATTCAAAGTTGATAAAAACAATAAATAATAAAAATTTATAAATGATTTTATCCCTTCATGTTGGTTTTTAATAGTGTTAATAACATTTCCATAAATTGTTCTTTATCACCTTGTAATGTTGAAAAAAAATCTTTATCTATTTGTTCAACCAAAGGTACAGTTTCATTTGCTTTATTCAATCCTTTTTGTGTTAATTGAATGGATTTTGCTCGGCTATCTTTAATTGAGCAAGAGCGTTTTATATAATCTTTTTTTTCTAAATTCTCTAATATTTGGGAAATTGTCATCACATCGATATTTGTTTTATTTGATAAAATAACTTGTGTTATTTCGTCTGGTTGCTGTGATAGATAAGCAAGCGTTGCAAGCACTATAAATTGAGGATGAGTGATAGACTGTTTTTTCAAGCAATTTTTGATATTCGTATGCCAGGACGAATAAGTTTTCATAAAAATAAAACCAATAGATTCAGAATCAGTTTGGAATTGAGTCAAAAACTTATTGTCCTTTGTCATAATTTACCCTTCAACTAAGCCATTTAATTTGTAAGTTTTATCTATAATATCATCTGAAATCTGTTTTATAAAATCATAGGATGCTTTAGTATCCATTTTTGGATCCGGTTTTAGAGAAATTTCTGATTTTAATGCATATTGATTATGCGATATTTCAATAATTTGATGTGAGAAAAACAGTAAACCTATTTCAGGCATATCAAATTGTTCTGTAAATTCTTGCTCATCAATAATCTTTGATAAAGTCACTTCCATTTCCGGTATATTTTGTAATTTGAAAATACCTTTAGACCCTGTTTTTAAGTCACCAAATATACGAAAGTCTTCAAGATCAGTTTCCCATAATTTTCTTAAATTAAGATCAGTATAGTATTGCCAAATTTGAGTTGGTTTAGCTTTGGTTGGTAATATGAAAGAAATTGAAATGGTATTCATAGTGTCTCCTTTTAATAAGTTATCTTGTCATAAGTTTGCTTATTATAAGTTTACTTATTAATTAAGTAAAGAAAATTCAAGTTTTTGATTTGTTGACTTATTACAAGGTTAATTTGATGACTAGATATTGGACTTTGTAATAAGATGATTTCAAAATTATTAATAATATAAAATA
>NZ_LZGV01000012.1:0-30661 GCF_001690265.1 Gilliamella sp. HK2 | reverse complement strand
CCCAGTTGGCACTAAAGCTTTTTTATGATTTCTTCCTGAAGCTGGGATTTTAAGCTCAGTTCGGCAAACATCTGCTTAAGCTTGCGGTTTTCCGCTTCGAGTTCTTTTAGACGTTTGATGTCTGAAATTTCCATACCGCCATATTTTTCCCGCCATTTATAAAAAGTTGAATTACCCATGCCCTATTTACGGCACAGCTCTTTAACGGGAATACCCGCTTCAGCTTCTTTTAAAATAGCTACGATTTGATGTTCAGTCATTTTTTTCATCATTAAATCCCCTTTTCTTTTATCATAGAGAATTTTCTACTTTTTTGCTGTACTATTTTAGGGGGTAGTTACAGTTTATTAGATCCTTTGGATCTTTTAAAAGAGGGATATCGCATTACATTTGGTACAGATCCTCAATAAATAGGAGTGGCAAAATGAAGAGTTTTTTATTTGGATTTACTTTACTATTTTTAATGCCTTATTTTACTTATGCATCTGATATTAAAAATAATCATTATTATTTGTTAATAAAAGATAAAATAAATGTAGAAAATAAAGAAAAGAAATGGCTAGCCAGTATTTTAAATAATTTTATTGTTGGTAATGAACAAAAAATTAAAGTGTTAGGTTGTAATTTTAAGAGAGTCAAAGGGGATAAAGAAAGTATCTATAATCAGTTGACTAAACTTAATATCTTTGAGGATTATAATGAAGATTTAAAAAAATATGATCTATCTTTGAATAAGTTTAATGGATTATATTTTATTGAGCCTTCTAATCTATCAGAAAGGTGCATGGGCTTTAATTATGAGATTATCATACTACTTAATAATAATGAATTAATGATTCCTTATAATAAACATTTAGTTTTTTATAAGCAATTAGCTATTACAGATGAAAACAAAATAAATAATTTTAAACGTAATGAAAATTGTCTTGAAACAAAATATTTTGAGATGGAGTCAACTAAAGTTTGTTTCTATAAAAATATGACAATATTAGATGTATATGAAGCAATGAGTATTAATCCTACTTATGAGTTTAGGAAAAAAATCAAACAGGGGGAAGATTTTTCGGATATTTACGAAGATGATTATATGAGAGTTGAAGTTGAATATAAATGGAAAGGAAAAAATAAGCTAGAGATTGTACAATATTTTGATGGTGGAGAGACTTATTACACATTTGTTAATCAAGAAAAGAGAACAAAATTAATAACCAAATTTTCGCCAGATTAAGAAATGATACAAAATGGTAGCTTGTATATTAATTCTACCGTGGTGATTTATAATAAACAGACTACTGTTTATCTAAAATATCAACAGAAAATCTATCAATATTGCACTTAATAAAGCCGCCACTTAGATAAGAAAAATCATAAAATAGATCATCTTGAAAAACTAAATTTGATAATATTAATTTATTTTCAAATAAGTATCCGTTGATATGATGGGTAAACGTGTCTTGTTGTTGTTTAATGATAAAGCATTTATCTTTAGATAATTCAGGTTTTATTTTATTAATAAAACACAAGCCAAGCTCTAATAAGTAAATATTACCCGTGTTAAGCGCCCAAGGAGAAGAGTTAATAAAACAACAGAGTTGATACTGTCCAAAAGCGAAAGTAGCCTGCTCCTCAATATAGGGATCAAAGGCAATTAACTTTGCGTAATATTTCATTATTCCTCTCCTAATTGTTATACACGAACTAAGATAACTACGTTTACCAATGAGACTAGAACATAAAGCCATTTATCCTACTAATTTTAGCATCTCTTGTGAATATTATCATTTTGGCTGTGCTGCCTAACGTTCAATATCATCGATGACTTCATCGTGAGATGTTAAACATTGGTATTGCTCTTAATTTACCAGAAGGAAGAGATTTAAAAATCCACCTTAAAAACTTCAATAAAATCAATAGGTTTTCTGAACCATTTTTATTGTTTTACTTTAGACTTAATCAACAATTGCTTGTGTTTAAAATCAATGCTTATACTATTTTTACTAATAAAATCAAAACCTAGCAATTTATCAGGCTTAAATTCAGTGGAAAAGAAATCTAATATAACAACTTCAATATTATTATGGACAACATTATTTACTTTAGAGGTAGCACTATTGAAAATCATTTTATTATTTTTGATAACATCAGACATATCTATAACCACCTCCTCATCATTCAAAATGACCTTAGCATCTGCTTGTTATCTAATTTAGCAACAACGTTTTACCTTCAATGTTTACTGATACTTTAACGCATCAAAATTAAAAAGGGGGGAAGATATTTTTACCGCAATCCTTTCTGTCGCAATATCACCACCTAAACGGCATCCCATATCAAACCGCTGTTTAACTATATCTGCCCAGCTATCAACAGTTTGAATTTCAACTTGAATTTCAAATTGAATGAATGGATAACGTGACAAAAAACCGCGGTACCCAGTATTGGGCGCTTAATCCTATTATCAATTAAATGCAACTTGCTTAAAGCCTGATGTGGCCGTTGGCTGGCTATTTTTTGCAATTTTTTCAATACGACTAATGATTTGGATAAGTTTGTCGCTATAGTTAGGATCAGTTGCATAATGTGCTGCTTGCAATTCTTTAGCTGCCGTTCTGGCATCAGGAGCTTTAACTACTGCGCGGTAGCGAGGGTTTTTGGTTAATAAATTAAGGTAATCGGTGATTGCATGTTGTTTGCTATTATAGACTCTAAATTCATCTTGAATTTTTATCATATGGTTATCAATGAATTCTTGCGTTGTTAAACGCGTTGAACGCCCTTGCCATGATGGAGTTGCCTTTATACCAAAATAATTATAGCTTGATTGGTTATGTTCTGTCTTGATTTGTTTTTGCCCCCAGCCTGTTTCTAATGCAGCTTGTGCAATAATGATTTCATAAGGAATTCCCGATTGTTTAGCTGCCTGCTTGGCTGGCTCAAGCCATTCTTTGACAAATTGGGTAACATGATTTTCATTTGTATTATCACGTGTTGTTTTTGATACTTTTTCGTTATGCTGACTTTCAAGCATGTTGTTAGCACTACGATATAACATTTGCCCTAATGCTTGAGGCGATATGTTAGATGGAGCCTGACTAAATAAAGATTGGGCTAATTGAAGATGTTGTGCTGTATTGTTTGTATTAGATTGTAATTGATTATTAGATTGTAAGTTAGTATTAGAGTGCAAATTAGCATTAATTGATGATCTATTAGTTAACTGCTTAGTAAGCATATCAGCTAAACCCAACCCTTTACCGGCAGCTTGTTGCGCAATTTGCTGATCAAACATTGCAGTAAATAGTTGTGAAGCAGA
This sequence comes from Gilliamella sp. HK2, assembly GCF_001690265.1. NCBI lineage: Bacteria > Pseudomonadati > Pseudomonadota > Gammaproteobacteria > Orbales > Orbaceae > Gilliamella > Gilliamella sp. HK2. The sequence goes on along the minus strand of NZ_LZGV01000012.1, from coordinate 27,348 downwards.
TTGACTAAATAAACCGCTTTCAGGCACCGCTTTGCGCATACTTTGCATCATCATATTAATAAATAAGGACTCAAATTGCTGAGCAACTTGCTTGATACCTTGAGCAGAACCATTAGCAACATTGCGTTTTAGTTGGTTTAGCCCTGAAAAGTCATAAGCAAAGCGATGAAAAGGTTGTCCAATTTTATTATTCATAATGTCATTTCTTTTATAAATCGTTTTTTAAATAGTTTCCAATGAAGCATGCAAACAGCCCGCCGTCTTTAAGGCTTCAAGTATCGACATTAACTCAGTAGGATTAGCGCCTAATAAATTTAGCGAATTAATCACTCGGTTTAAATCAGTGCCCGATGCGATATTATGTAATGCGCCACCTTCTTGCTCAACACTGACTTGATTATCAGGCGTAACCACTGTTGCACCACCCGCTAAAGGTGTATTGGGTTGGCTGACTTTTAATTTACTATTTACAACAACAGATAAATTGCCATGTGCTACGGCACAATTATCCAATTTAACCTTTTGATTCATAACTACAACACCTGTTCTTGTGTTGATGACCACTTTTGCTGAAATAGGGGTTGTGCCAATTTCAAGATCTTGTATTCGAGAAAGTAACTGCACTCGAGTTGTATTTTCTTTTGGCATCTGTAGTGCTATTGTTGTACCATCTAGTGCAACCGCAGTGTTTTTTTGTAACTTGTTAATGACATCAGCAATTTTTAAGGCACGGGTAAAATCAAATTGATTAAGGTGCAAGTGGATAACATTTCGTTCATCTAAACGGGTTGCTAGTTCTCGTTCAATGGTTGCCCCATTAGGTATGGTTGCACCGGCCGTTTGATTAACACTGACACTACTTCCTTTACTACTTGCGCCCATTCCTCCCACAAAAAGATTGCCTTGTGCAATAGCATAGACTTGATTATCAGCCCCCTTTAATGGCGTCATGATCAATGTGCCACCACGTAAGCTTTTTGCATTACCAAGCGAAGAGACCACCACATCGATTTGTTGCCCAACGCGTGAATAAGAAGGCAATTTTGCAGTAACCATAACGGCAGCAACATTTTTTAATTGCATATTGCTGCCTGTTGGCACAGTAATCCCTAATTGGGATAGCATATTAGTGATACTTTGGATAGTAAAAGGTGTTTGTGATGTTTGATCGCCTGTGCCATCAAGCCCGACAACAATCCCATAACCAACTAAGGCGTTTTCTCTTACCCCTTCAATGGTGACCAAATCACGTATACGCTCAGCATGACCATTCGGTATAACCAATATCATCATCAAGGTAAAGCAGAAAAAAGGACGCAATTTTTTTATCATAATGAGACTCATTAAAATGGTGAAAGATTTAAGAATAATCGCTGTAACCAGCCCATTGTTTGCGCTTCATCAATGTAACCATTACCCACATATTCAATGCGTGCATCAGCAACTTGCGTTGAAATTACCGTATTATTGCCGCTGATGGTTCTTGGATTAACAACACCAGAAAAGCGTATGAATTCAGTGCCTTGATTAATTGCAATCTGTTTTTCACCAATCACTTTCAAGTTACCATTGATCATGACATCTTGAACGGTGACCGTGATTGTGCCACTAAAGGTATTTTTAGCATTAGCGCCACCAGATCCCTTAAAGTCATTGTCACCAGACATTTCGGTATTGGCTTTACCACGACCCACTAGCCCATCAAGAAATGTCGGTATGGTTTTTACCCCTAAATTCACTGAGCCATTTCGTCCAGCATTAACAGATGAGCTTTTGCTAGCGCTCACGTTTTCTTGTAAAACAATAGTTAACACATCGCCAATATTGCGCGGGCGACGATCTTCAAATATCGGCTGATAACCAAAGCTACTGGGCTGGCTAGCTTGATAAATTGAACCATTATTGTTCACAGTTTCTGGCATTTGTGGAACAATGCTCGTTTTACCCTCAACTAAGGCTTGTTTAGGTAATTGAGCACAGCTAAACAAAAAAAATGCAATTAAAATATAAAAATATCTCATTACGCTTATTATATTGTTAAATTTATAACTGATTTAAACGTTGCAACATTTGGTCTGATGTTGAAATCGCTTTACTGTTAATTTCGTAAGCACGTTGAACTTGGATCATATTCACCAATTCTTCAGCAACATTGACATTAGATGTTTCGGTATAACCTTGATATAACAGACCTGCGCCGTTTAACCCTGGCGTATTTTCAGTGGGTGCACCTGAGCTTTCCGTTTCTAAATAAAGGTTTTCGCCCATGCTTTCAAGCCCAGCATCATTAATAAACGTATGTAATGTTAATTGACCAACTTGCACTTGTGTTGACTGATTAGCTAACGTCACATTAACCACACCATCACGTGCAACCGTCATTTTGATTGCATTGGATGGAATACTAATAGTTGGCTGAATTTCATATCCCGCAGCGGTTACCAATTGACCATTTTGGTTGACTTGAAATGCGCCGTTGCGTGTATAAGCTTGCGTTCCATCAGGTAATAGCACCTGAAAAAAACCTTGTCCGTTAATTGCAATATCACTGCTGTTATCCGTTGCTTCTAAATTACCTTGGCTATGAACCCGCTCTGTTGCAACAGGACGAACACCTGTACCTATTTGCAAACCTGATGGTAGTGTTGTTTGTTCTGAAGACTGCGCACCGGGTTGACGAACAGTTTGGTATAATAAATCTTCAAATACAGCACGTTGCCGTTTAAAACCACTGGTACTCACATTGGCAAGATTATTGGAAATAATATCCATATTCATTTGTTGTGCGGTTAAGCCTGTTTTGGCAATCCACAATGATTTAATCATAGTTTTTCCTACTTAAATTATTAATAAAGCTAAGTTAGCGATAAAATTTGGTTCGCTTTTTGTGCATTTTCATCCGCAGTAGTGATTTCTTTCATCTGCATTTCAAATTGGCGAGCGTGGCTAATTAAATCAACCATCGCAGTAACAGGATTAACATTACTTCCTTCTAATACACCAGACATCAGCTTAGCTTGTGGGTTATCTGGCATCACCATACCGTTTTCATTACGCGCCTGTTCGGTTAATTGAAAAAAGCCATTATCACCACGCACTATTTGATGAGGTTCAATATGGACTTTTTTTATTTTACCGACTTGAGCTATGGTCGTTGGTTTATCCCCAGCCCCTAATGCTGAAAGTGTGCCATCACTGCTAATACTCACTTGCGATTTTTGTGGCACAGTTAATACACCACTATCACCAAGTAATGGATAGCCTTGTATGTTAAGGGTGCCATTTTCGTCAATTTCAATGGCACCATTGCGGGTGTACGCTTCGCTACCATCGGCTAATTGCACTGCCAACCAGTTATCTTCTGCCAAAGCAACATCGAGATTTCTACCTGTATAGTTAAATGCCCCCATTGTCGAGTCAAACGTTGGGGTTGTTGCAACCACCATGGTTCGGGTGGGCGTATCATTGCCGACAATAGGAACAGCTTTCATCGCTGTCAACTGTGCACGAAACCCTGTCGTAGAAACATTAGCTAGATTATTGGTAGTAATTGACTGCCGATTTAATGTCTGGCTTGCTGCCGACATGGCTGTATAAATAACACGATCCATAAATAGCCTTTATACTAACGCAAATTCACTAGCGTATTGAGAATTTGATCTTGCGTTTTAATTGTTTGCGAATTAGATTGGTAATTTCGCTGAGCTACAATCATATTCACTAATTCCTGACTCATATCAACATTTGACGATTCAAGCGCGCCACTGGCTAATGATCCAAAAGTGCCTGAATTTGCCACGCCTAATACTTCACCACCAGAATTAATGGTTGATCGCCAGTTATTGTTTCCTGCTGATTCAAGCCCGTTAACATTGGCAAAATCAGCCATCGCAATTTGACCTAATAACATTGTCTGTTGGTTAGAATACACACCATAAATAGAGCCATCATCATTAATGCTATAACCGACTAAATCACCCGGCGCATAACCATCAACCACAGGCGTTTTAATACTACCGAGTTCTTTACCCATATTTTGCTGAGAACTATTCGCTAATGATAAAGTAAAGGTGTTGTCAGCCGAGCCGTTTAATCCATTAATATTAATGGTCATTTCAGGATCGCTAATTAATTTGCCTGAAGAATCAAACTCCATTTGGCCTACTTTTTGTAAAGTGGCTTTAGGATCACTACTATCAAGACAGTGAACATCCCATTGGTTATCCGCAGTTTTAACATAAAAGAGCTGAACATTACGTTGATTACCCAGTGAATCATAAGTCGTAATGGTTGTAGAATAATTGAAAGTATCGGCATCAAGTGCATTGATTGGTTGCTTGGCTGGAACTTTACTATTAGAGTTTAAGTTGGTTTGTAAAGTCGCCTTTGTGGTCGCTGTGGCGTTTAACATTTCTTGTGAAATTTTTAATGGACCAGGCGCTGCACCTTGTTGCACAGTGGGTGGGGTTCCTGTTGCAAGATATCCCGTTAACTGAAGACCATCAGCAGAAACAATATTTCGCTCAGCATCTAACTGAAATTGTCCATTACGAGTATAGAAAACTTGACCACTACTATCCACTAAACGAAAAAAGCCATTACCCGAGATAGCAACATCTAAACTGTTGTTGGTTGTTGTCGCTGTTCCATCATTAAAATTTTGCATTACTGCAGCGACTTTTACCCCCATGCCAACTTTTGAGCCAGCATAGATATCAGCAAATGAAATACTGGCGCTTTTAAAGCCTACCGTTGCAGAGTTAGCGATATTATTACCAATGACATCTAATTGTTTTGATGCGGCATTCATGCCACTTACCGCTTGAGAAAATCCCATTTGAAGTTTATCTCCTTTAAAGAATTTGACGTACTTCGTCAATACTAATTGAACCGAGTATTCCTAGATCCAGTAATACTTTATTATTAACTTTGCTATTAATAACACCGTATACCACTGAATAGGATAATGAAGTAGATGACACTTTTTGCCCGTCACAACTTGCGTTAACTGAAAAAGTATAACTACCATCTGGCGCTACCGTTCCATCTGAAAGCATACCATCCCAAGTAAAAGAACTTACACCTGCGGGAATTGCGCCTAAATCAACTTCTCGCACCACATTACCCTTGTCATCTTGAATTGTAATAACAACTGAGTCTGCATCACGAACTAACTCAAAACCAAAAGGTGTTGTAATGGTTTCTTTTCCTGCCTCTGAAGCTTCTTGCTCAGACGTTGCAACTAAAATTTTATTGCCAGGCACCATTACACCTTTACCAATCATGTTGCTAGCGTTAACCGATAAGCTATCATCGATCTGACCTGAAACCATCCCTAATGTTGTGTTAAGCCGTTCTATACCGGCTAAAGTATTAATCTGAGCAAGTTGTGATGTTAACTGGCTATTATCCATTGGATTGGTCGGATCTTGGTTTTTCATTTGTGCAATTAATAACGTTAAAAAATTATCTTGCAATTCTTTACTTGAATTACCATCAGCTGTACTTTTTTGCGTCGTTTGTGGGCTTTTTACCCCTGGTGACTGTGAAACGAGTACATTAGATACGCCCATCGGTTACTCCTTATTATTGCCCTAATGTAAGGGTTTTTAGCATTAAACTTTTTGCCGTATTAATCACTTCTATATTGGCCTGATAACTACGTGAAGCCGAAATGGTATTGACCATTTCGGCAACAACATCTACATTCGGTTTTTGAATATAACCTTTTGCATCGGCCAAGGGGTGATGTGGTTCATACACTAGATTCATCGGTGAGGGATCTTCAATGACTTGCGACACTTTCACACCTGCAATTGGGTTGGTCTGACCTTTATCATCCACTTGAAAAATCACTTGTTTAGCTCGATAAGCTTCACCAGACGTGCTTGTAATACTGTCAGCATTGGCTAAATTACTGGCACTGACATTCATTCGTTGGGTTTGCGCCATTAATGCCGACCCTGAAATAGTAAAAATAGAAAAACTCATTACACTTATCCTTGTTGTAATACCGACATAACATTTTTAAATTGTTCACCTAAAAATGTCAGGTTACTTTGATAGTGAATGCTATTGTCAATAAATGCCGTCCGTTCTTGATCCATTTCTACCGTATTACCATCTGCTGCCGATTGATACGGTATGCGATAAAGTACATTTTGATTCACCACCATTGGTGTTTTTACCGCAATGTGATGATTTGAGGTAATGCTAAGCCCTACATGATTAACATGATTTTGATTATTAAGCGCTTTGCTTAATTCTGCGTTAAAATCAATATCTCGAGCCTGATAGTTAGGTGTATCGCTATTGGCAATATTTGCAGCTAAAATATTTTGTCGCATTTCACGTATATTCAATGCTTGTTGGTGAAAATTAACCCAGTTATCCAATTTATCAAACATAAAATCATCTCACTTTTTTTGATAATGAGGATTTTAAGCGAATAAAAAAAAAGTCATCGCGCAAATAACGGTAAAAATTGCCCTTATTTCAAGATTCACTTCACGCAATCATAAAGTACAATCAACTTATCACTAATTGAATGTCGATCAATATGATTAAGATTGCAAAACTAATACTAACTGTTGTTATGCTATTTAACTGGAATAGTGTTTTAGCTAATTGTCTTGATAAACAAATTAACAATTTAATATCTCAGCAGTTTGACCATAAAGTAGAAGATATTTTAATTACTTACCTTACCCCTAAACCGCAATTGAGTTGCGATACCCCAGTACTTTCATTATTGAATAAAAAAAAACCATGGGGAAACATGACCATTTATGTTCAATGTGATAATAAGAAAAAATTTATGCGGATTAATGTGGCTGTCATAAGTAATTATGTTGTGGCTAAGCAAGCAATAAGTGCAGGAACTGTAATTAACGAAGATCATATACATATACAATCAGGCAGGCTAGATAAGCTACCTGCTACGATTATTTTAAATAAAGCCGATATTCTTAATCATATTGCATTAAGAAATATTGATCACAATGAACCAATAAAAACAACCATGCTTCAAAAAAATTGGCTCGTAAAAGCTGGCCAACAAGTTAAAGTGATAATAAATGGCGATGGGTATGAAATAGCCACTAAGGGGAAAGCGCTAAGCAATGCAGTATTAAATGATAAAGTTAAAGTTAAACTTAATTCTGACAATATTGTTGAAGGTACGTTAACTTATCAAGGCGTAATCATTTTCAATAAATAATATTAATGATTTTTTTATTATTGCCGATAATAACATTAAGCCAGTCACTTAAATCGTAAATTTGATTAAAGGTATTTTATGAGTATAGATGCAACAAAATCCATCACAACCATATCAGGTATAGTTAGCCGTGATATAGTTAATGAGCAACAGAAAAATCACACTGCATCTGTACCTCCCAAAATGAGTGCGAAGGCAAGTACCACCGTGAGTATAACTCAAGACGCAATGCACCTTTTACACGCAACTGACAAAGACGTTGATGAAGAAAAAATCGAAAGAATAAAACAAGCAATTACTAACGGTACATTGGCTATTGATACGCATAAAATTGCCGATAAATTGATAAACCAATTACTAGAAGATATTTGAAAATAAGTCAGATTTACAAGGGATACCAAAATGTTAGCACTCGATGACATCCTAAATAAAATAACAGAAATGTTACAAACACTTTCAACAATTCTACAAACAGAGCAGCAACTATTAATTGAAAATAGTTCAACCAATCAGTTAAATGATATTATCAATAAAAAAAATGAGTTACTTATTCAATTAAAGTTACTTGATGAAAAACGGATAAAATTAAATAAACAATTTGATATTCAACCGCCTTATATAGAAAACTCAGCAATCGCAACACATTGGCAATTAATTACTGATAAAACAAAATTGTTAGCCAATATAAATCGCGATAATGGATTAATTATCCAAAATCGTATGAATATAACCCAACAAACGATTAATTATCTTAAAGGCCTAAATAGCCCTGCTATTTATACTAATAATGGTTATCAACAAACCGATGTTATCTTATCTAAGCGAGCCAAAGTTTGAGTAAATTGATCTTTGTCGATGGTAAACGAGATAAATAACCCCAAAAATGCCCTCTTATTAAGCCAATAACTTGTTAGCGATTAGTTCATACTGTTAGCATGGTAAACGTTAATTAAACTATGAAGTTTCATTTAATTCATCATGGCTGACGATAATGATCTAGATAAAAGCGAACATCCCACCGATAGCAAAATAAAAAAGGCTAGGGAAAAGGGACAGATCCCTCGATCTCGTGAATTAACTTCGTTATTAATCTTGTTAATCGGTACGACCTTGTTTTGGTTGATGGGTTCATATTTAGTTAACCAGTTAATCGCAATCATAAAAACAGCAATGAAGTTTTCGTACAAAGTCAAAGACGAGAAGTTAATCATCTCCAACTTAGTCAACTCATTCACCCATGGTTTTTTGTCAATTGCGCCAATTTTTTTGGGGCTAGTAATTATTGCTCTCTTTGCACCGCTTTGTGTGGGGGGATTGCTTTTTAGCCTACAATCAATTAAACCAAATTTTAAAAAGCTCAATCCAATATCTGGGTTGAGTAGGTTATTTAGTACTAAAATTTTTTCTGAGTTACTAAAAAGTATACTTAAAGTTATTTTAATTGCTATCGCTTCAACATTGTTTTTAATGCACCATTTTCCTGACATGCTTTCGTTACCCAATATGCATTTAAATAATGCATTAGCAAAAGCAATACAGCTAGTGATCCTTTGTGGAATTGTAAGCGTTATATCTTTAATACCAATGGTTGGTTTTGACATCTTTTATCAAATATGGAGCAATTTAAAAAAACTGAAAATGTCAAAACAAGAAATTAAAGATGAGTTTAAAGAGCAAGAGGGAAATCCGCAAATTAAAGGACGTATTCGCCAAATGCAACAAACAATTGCTAGGCGTCGCATGATGAAAGATGTGCCCAAAGCCAATGTCATTGTTACCAACCCAACCCATTACGCCGTTGCTCTGCAATATGATGAAAAAACAATGATTGCACCTAAATTATTAGCAAAAGGAACAGATAACATTGCCTTACGCATTAAAGAGATCGCCAGCGAGCATAATATCCCACAATTACAAGCCCCTCCTCTTGCGCGGGCTTTATATCGCCATGGCGAAATAGGGCAAACGATTCCAACTGAATTATACACTGCTGTCGCACAAATATTAGCTTGGGTATATCAATTAAAACATTGGCATAAATATGGCGGTGATAAACCACCTGTGCCGAATAATTTACCTGTACCTGAATCATTATCCGAAAATAAATAAAGGTAATTACTAATCTTATGATTAAATCTAAACTACTGACTTTATTATCAATAAATACATTAAAGAATGGACATTATCAGATCTTAGCTGGCCCAATGCTAATCTTATTGATTCTTTCAATGATGGTATTACCACTCCCAGCATTTATTTTGGATCTATTTTTTACGTTTAATATTGCGTTATCAATTATTATATTAATTGTGGCATTATTTACTAAACGCGTGCTTGATTTTGCCGCATTTCCAACTGTTTTATTGTTTGCAACCTTATTAAGGCTCTCGTTAAACGTTGCATCGACACGAGTGGTATTACTAAAAGGGCATACTGGTAGCGCTGCAGCTGGGCGCGTTATTGAAGCCTTTGGGCACTTTTTGGTTGGTGGTAATTTTGCTATTGGTATCGTCGTATTTATCATTTTAGTTATCATTAACTTTATGGTCATCACCAAAGGGGCAGGTAGAATAGCTGAAGTTGGTGCACGCTTCGCTTTAGATGGTATGCCAGGTAAACAAATGGCTATTGATGCCGATCTTAACGCCGGTTTAATAGGAGAAGACGAGGCCAAAGCACGCCGAGCTGAAGTAAGTCAAGAGGCCGATTTTTATGGCTCAATGGATGGTGCCAGTAAATTTGTCCGTGGCGATGCTATCGCTGGGTTATTGATAATGGCAATTACCATTATTGGAGGGTTACTTGTTGGAGTTATCCAACATGATATGACACTATCTGATGCGAGTAAGACCTATGTATTACTCACTATTGGTGATGGGTTAGTTGCGCAAATTCCTTCATTAATCATTTCAACAGCAGCTGGTGTAATTGTTACGCGTGTATCATCACAAGACAATATCAGCGAACAAATGCTCAGCCAGCTATTTAACAATCCACAAGTATTAATTTTAACCGCGGTTGTCATTGGTTTACTTGGGCTAATTCCTGGTATGCCCAATTTAGTATTTTTACTCTTTACCGCTATTTTATCATCACTTTCTTGGTGGCTAACTAAACAGAGAAAAACAAAACAAACAACGCAACCCAAACAAGTTAATGCACAAGCAACTACACCAACCAATATTGAAGCGACGTGGTCCGATGTTAATATTGAAGATATATTAGCAATGGAAGTAGGATATGGGCTTATCCCTATGGTAGATCAAACCCAAAACGGTGAATTGCTCAGTCGGATCCGCAGTTTACGCAAAAAATTTGCGCAAACACTGGGATTTTTACCGCCCCAAGTTCATATAAGAGACAATCTTTCATTAGCACCTTATCAATATAAGATATTTATCAAAGGTGGCGAAATCGGCAAAGGTGAAATTGTTAATAATAAATGGTTAGCTATTAATCCGGGTAATGTCACCGAAACTATCGAAGGTATTCCAACAACTGAACCCGCCTTTGGATTACCTGCAATATGGATTGATGAAAGCAATAAGGAAAATGCACAAATATTAGGTTACACTGTTGTGGATACAAGTACCATGATTGCCACTCATTTTAATCATTTATTACAACAATTTGCCAGCGATCTATTAGGGCGCTTAGAAACCCAAGAGTTGCTCGAAAGAATCAAACAAGATATTCCAAAACTAGTGGAAGATTTTATCCCTGGGGTTATTACACTAACCACTTTTCATAAAATATTACAAAACTTGATCGCCGAAAAAGTATCAATTCGTGACATGCGTACCATTATTGAAACAATCTGTGAACATGCGCCTACCCAAAATGATGCTTATCAATTACTTAGTATGGTTAGAATAGCTTTAGGCAGAGTTATCACCCAACAATGGTTTTCGGGTTCAGATCCAATCAATGTAATAGGATTAAATATCAATTTAGAACGCTTATTATTACAAGCTCTACAAAATACAAGCAATTTTGAGCCAGGACTAGCTGAGCATATCATAGAGCAAGTTAAGCAAGCCATTAATCAACAAGAAGCAATCGGTGCTCCACCAGTATTATTAGTGAACCATACACTAAGACCGATGTTATCACAATTTTTACGTCAGAATTTTCCTCAATTAGCCGTATTGTCAAATTTAGAAATCGCCGATAATCGAGAGATAAAAATGAGTACACAAATTGGTGCAGAATAGTTACTTGATGATTCTAATAATAAAGTGTTTCAGTTAATAAAAACTAGAAACACTTTTTTCTAAACTGCCTATTCGGCGGTAAATGTAGAATGTATAAATAAATATTTGAAAAAATTTAATATTTCTAAACTGCTTACACAGCAGTGCCATCAAGTATAAAAGAATTCCCTACCTTTTACTAGCAACCATTATGCACCTGACGATATTTTGTCAAAAAGTTTCAGGTAACTATGTGTTTCAGTATAAAAACAATGTTCTTTTTATCCTTTCTTTTTATAAAATCCTAAATAAGGATGAAAATACCAACTGCTATTACGATATAAGCTTACGCTACAAAATTCATTCGCTAATCGATATGGCGTTTTATTTGGGAAATATTCGGTTATTTTTGCTATGGCTTGCTCGACACTATTAACCAACCAAGGTTGAATGTTAGGATTAGCAAATGACCAGTTTTTATATTCAATTATACTATTTTGTGTATCTTTACAGCACTCATCTGGTGTTTGCCATGCGATATCTGCATAGCTAAATTGATAATCGCCATCATCATCAAGTTGGCAGATATATTCATCTTGTGTCTTATTATTCCCTCTAAATGGTGAAATCGCCTGTAAATGCACACAATGGTGATGTGCTAAATCTGGTTGCCAATAGCTGGTGACATAATTACTTTTACGGGCATGAATCGCAAACAGATTTGCCATGACCTTATGTTCTAATTCGGCGAGCGTTAGCCCATATTCAGGGCAAGACTTAATACGTGGAACCGCATCTATATTCACTAACTGATGAGCATGAATGAGTTCATTTGTTTTATGGGTTTTCAGCAAGAATAATGGCTTTTCTTCAAATCCAGGTTTAGTAAAACAGGCTTTTCCAGTACTATAATTAGCTTCAATTGCCGTTAAATTCGATCCTAATATCGCCACATTGGCCTTTTGTGCCATTTTTTGTGGTCGATGTCGCCATACTCGCCCCACTAGCTGGATAATAGAGCGCATGGATGATGGTTCAACAATTGCCCAATCATAATCATGATCACGCCCGACTTCGGTGACTGGCGTGCCGATAACAATAAAAATATGGTTTTGTTTATCGCTATCTTTGATGGCATTGATAATTTCAGGTTGATGAAATAATGCCTGTTCATCACTGCGATTTAAAATTCTATCAAGTTTTTCTTCTAGCTGGCTACGCAATAATAGCAGTTGCCGAGCATGATAAACCACGATATGAAAAGCAGTATCAGTAGGTAACTTGGTTTGGGCATAAATTTGTTCTGTAAGTGAAATAACATCTTCGGTATGGGCAAAACGCATTAAACCAATACTTACCTTTTTTTGTGATTTTTTATCTATTTGATGATGATCTTGGTGAAATTGATAAGCTTGATCTAATAATTGTTTAGCCAGCACACCATAATTGATTTTTTGGTTTTCTGTTTTATTTTCTTGGTAATTTAGTAGATCCAAAATATGCCCTTGGCGACGGATTGCACTCTGTTCTAATTGATGAATGCGCATTGCTACAAATTGTTGATGGTGATCGCTAAACGTTTTAGTATCAGCAATTGGTGATATCGACTGTTCATATTCATCAAACCAACCACATACAATGGCATTATTGGCATATTGGTTATTTTGATTCCAAATTTTTCGCCCTGCTTGGTAAGCATCAAATAATCCGGCAATTAAATCTGGTGTTAAGGTCGCCGATGACAGTAGTACTTTGCTACCAAATAACCCAGCTAAATGCACCAAGCGAGCCAGTGCAGGTAAGTCATGTTGATCAAAATCATCCGGCTCATCTAAAATCAAATCTGAAGTTAACAATCTTAACGTGGGTGCAATATATTTACCACCACGCCCACATTCACTCGCTTGAATAATATGGTCAATAGTGCATGTCACAATGGGCGCATAAAGTAATTGCCGTGCTTTACTGTCTTCGATAATCGTCCCTAATTCACAATCCGCAATACCACTTTCGGCTACATCAAGATATTCATCAAGTAACGATTCGATAGATTCACTACCTTGGTTTTCTGATTTTTTTTGAGAATCGTTTTGTTGAATTTCTTCATTACTCAATTCAAACAAGGTTTTTGTGGCTCGCCCACCCCCTAAAATTGCCAGATGTTCATCACTTAAGTGTAATCTTTCTCTTAATGCTTTACCTGTTTGCAACGTTAAAACACGTAATCCCAGTGCAATGGTAAAACGCACGCCGCGTTTAGGATTAGAAAGCGCATACATAATCCGCCCATTGGCTAAGGTTTTACCACAGCCAGTCGATGCCATATTCACGCCAAAAAAGCCACATTCATCAGATAGTTGTTGATAACTTTTGGCTAAATCAAACGCGTGATTTTGCCATTGGAATCGTTTTATAGTTGTTCGTTTGGTAAAAGGTTTATGTTGATTGATGGCAGGTAATTCGGTGATTATTTTAGGTAATAAACGAGTAAAGCGAGCCGCTAAATTAGCGACCCCAATTAAATGATCATCTAAACACTGTTTAGGCTTTTTTTGGTAATTTGTGTTGGCAATCAATATGGATTTATTTACGTCAGCTTCTTTATTTGCTAAAGACAAACTAGAATAGTTATGATCAGCCACCATTAAACCTAAGCGCGAAATATGCAATACAAACGGGTCAATAGTAGATAAGTGCATTAAAGGAATATGGTTTAGGGCTTTGGCTGCATAACGGCTTAATTTTTTAAGCCAAGGTTGGCTTAAGGTGATATCACTTTTTAGTTGCCAAAAATCGTTGGGGGAAGTGTGTTGACTATGACTATTTTTAACCCATTTATCAATTGCCTTAAATGTTTTATAAAAACTTCGGATAGTTAAACCCGATATATCAAAATCTACTTTTTGTGCATTTTTAATATCGCCCGTTAATGAGTCTGGTAAAAACGGCATTCGATGATGTGAAACAATCAGCCACGCGATCCACTGAGCCAATAAAGGCAGTTGGGTAAGATCATTTTTTTCGACTTGGGTGAGCTGTTTGTACCAATTAGGATGCTGTTGTCGATATTCAGTAAAATTCGCTAATCGATCCAATAAGGCTTCGTTGGTGGGGCAGTCTTGAATCATTAATAAAAATAATTGCAACGAAATCCATTCATGTCGATAAGGATCAGCAGCCACAGCCGTTTCTGCTCGTAATTTAGATTGAAAACCAATCGTTGCTTTACCTAAATCATGAAGTAATGCCGCTATGGTTGTGATTAATTGAATAGTGGTTGCATATTGCCAACAATTTTCGCTGTCACTGCGTAAAATATTACGCCGCGTACGGTTGGTTGGGACGCGCCCTTCTTGATTAAACTGACTGCGATCACCCACAATCCACAAAAGATCAGTTAAATTTTTACCATGTGTCCAATAGCAGGCAACCGCGGTATTTTTTCGTGCAGTTTTGCGTAACAATTTATAGAGTGTTTGTAGACCGGCTTCGGTCATTGGGCTTTGCCATGTGCGTTCTCCACAACGTTCAGCAAATTGATCGATAATCCGCCGTGTTTCGGTTAAGGCGTTCTTTTTGCATTGGCTAACAAGTAAAATGTTCATATTTGATCGGCTATCTGTTTTAAGGTATCAATAATTTTATCGAGTGCTTCTAATTGGGCAAATTGCGCAATGCACGCCATACGAAATTCTTTTTCACTATCCCCTTGTTTAGATGATAAAAAGGCTTGGGGTAATACAATGCCATCTTTGATAATATCAGCCGCATCAAAAACTAAACCACCACGCCGAGTTTTTCCGTGTAAAATAGCCAGCCCGTGGGGTAACCCCAATACCCAACAAGCCGTTGCACCAAGACCATAGGCTAAGTAGTTACCATGATCTAAAAATTGATTAGCAGGGTCATGACTTTTACCATGCGTGCCATGCTCACGCTTAAATCTATCATCTTGTAGTGTTAATTGATTTGCCATGCCATAAAGGCGTTTGCTAATTCGCCCTTCAGCGGCTAAAAGTGCTTGGCTATTATCCACATCAGTAAATTGTTGTGTTGCATCCACAAGGATTTGCTCTAATTTCGTTTTATCGATATCCCAATCAAATTTGGGCCAACATTCGCTAATAATCTTAAGCCGGGTTTGTTGCAATAACTTAGCTGCTTGTAACCGACGCTTGTCATCAAACCAAAATTGACACCAGCTTTGTAGGTATTTTGTAGGACGATATTCACTTTGTGGCGAAAAAAATTGACAGGCAAACTCTGATTCAGTTGATGAAAAAAGTGGGGTTCCGCCTCCGCCACAAAAACCAATCATGACGCCTGCACGTGAAAGCTCTCGCACGGCTGCTTGCGTTAATGACGTTCCGGTGCCTAATAAAATACAGGTAGTATTCGCTATTGGGATATTCCAATATAAAGACTGTTGCCCTTGCTCCGTCACATACTCAACACGCCCACCATTAACCAAAACACGGCAATGCTCTAAATAATAAATATTGGCACGCTTGGAATGCATGATCGTTTTTAGATCAGAGGAATGAATCATATCCATATATGATAACTTGTTAAATTAATTAAAATATAATAAATAAATTAACACGATATTGCGGAAAAAACGAGCTTTTTCTTGTAGTTGCAAGCAGTGAGTTCATTATTTTTACTTTAGCAAAGCAATCTTGATAATAAGCTTTTTCAACGTTGTTATAATTTTGCAAATCATATTCATGATGTAGCTGAGGCAGATATTTGGACGATGTCAGCAGAAAATTCACCAGCAAACTAATTTAAGTTAATCGATTATATCAGTTAATAGATTATAAAAGACGAGCATTGCTCGTCTTTTAGGCTATGGATAAAGCGCCTGTAGTGGTGTTACGTTATGCGTAGGATCGTAATCTAACGCTGCTGTTGTGGCATAAGCTGCATTCATTGTCGTATCGTAATGCACCTTATATTGAATGGCACTTCGGCGCAATATTTTGGATGCCTCAATAGCTGCTCGTCCTGATGTGGTATTAAGGATATAACTATATTCCCCATTTTTTATATGATCGTGGATATTTGGACGCCCTTCGTTTTCTTTTTTAACAATTTGGCATGGTATATCAGCTTGTTGTAGCACTTTTGCCGTCCCGATGGTGGCATCAATAGTAAATCCATGAGCAATTAATCGTTTAGCGACGACTAACAGCCTTGTTTTATCTTGGTCACGCACAGATAGTAGCGCTTTCCCTGATTTTTTCATATTTGATAAACTACCAAGTTGTGCTTTAGCAAAGGCTTCAGCAAAGGTTTTACCGATGCCCATAACTTCACCCGTTGAGCGCATTTCAGGTCCTAAGATAGGATCAACGCCACTAAATTTATTAAACGGTAATACCACTTCTTTTACTGAGTAATAAGAAGGAATGACTTCTTTAGTTACATTTTGTTGTGCCAAGGTTGTGCCTACCATGACTCGTGCGGCGATTTTAGCGAGTGGTAAGCCAGTTGCTTTTGAGACAAAAGGGACAGTGCGAGCTGCTCGCGGGTTGATTTCGATTAAATAAATCTGGTTATCTTTAACAGCAAACTGTCCATTCATTAAGCCTTTCACATCAAGCTCAAGTGCTAACTGTTTAGCCTGTTGCCTGAGTTGGTCTAAAATTTCTGAGGTTAGTGTGTGTGTAGGTAATGAACAAGCTGAATCGCCAGAGTGGATCCCTGCTTGTTCAATATGTTCCATAATACCACCAATGACAATTTGTTCACCATCAGCAATCACATCAATATCCACTTCAATGGCATCATCTAAAAAGTGATCAAGTAAGACAGGGGCATTATTCGATTCACTTACCGCTGTTTTAAAATAACGCCGTAAATCTTGCTCATTATAGACAATTTCCATTGCCCGACCACCTAGTACATAAGATGGTCTAACCACTAATGGGTAGCCGACTTTTTCCGCTTTGGTGATAGCTTCATCAATATCGGTCACCGTTGCATTGGCTGGTTGTTTTAATTTCAATTTATCGACGACTTCTTGAAAACGCTGGCGATCTTCGGCTTTATCTATAGCATCGGGTGAGGTACCAATAATGGGTAATCCAGCGACTTTAAGTGCATGAGCCAATTTTAGCGGCGTTTGTCCACCGTATTGCACAATAACGCCATTTGGTTTTTCAATATGCGCAATTTCAAGCACATCTTCGAGAGTAACTGGTTCAAAATAGAGGCGGTCAGAAGTATCATAATCAGTTGACACCGTTTCGGGGGTGCAGTTGACCATAATGGTTTCATAACCATCTTCACGTAGTGCCAATGCCGCATGTACACAGCAATAATCAAACTCAATACCTTGACCAATCCGATTAGGACCTCCGCCTAATATCATGATTTTTTTGCGGCGAAATTGAGGCTTAGCTTCGCATTCCTGTTCATAGGTTGAGTACAGATAGGCCGTGTCGGTTGCAAATTCAGCAGCACAAGTATCAACACGTTTATAAACAGGATGGATATGGTATTGATGCCGTAAATAACGAACGGCTTGTTCGGTAGAGTTGATCAGTTTTGCAATACGTAAATCAGAAAAACCTTTGCGTTTAAGTTGCCATAATTGTTCTTCATCTAACTTGCTAATTGTTTGTTGTTTTAATCGATTTTCTATTTGTACTAATTCTTCAATTTGGACTAAGAACCAGCGATCAATATGCGTTAATAAAAAGATTTCATCAAGCGTTAAACCAGCTCGAAAAGCATCGGCAATATACCAAATACGATCGGCACCCGCTTCTTGTAGTTCATAACGAATTTTGGCAATATTTTTTTCATCAGTATAATCATCAATTTTAGGATCAAACCCCGAAGCACCAACTTCAAGCCCTCGCAATGCTTTTTGTATTGATTCTTGAAAAGTGCGACCAATTGCCATCACTTCCCCAACCGATTTCATTTGGGTAGTCAAGCGATCATTACACCCAGCAAATTTTTCAAAATTAAAGCGTGGTATTTTCGTCACGACATAATCAATGGACGGTTCAAACGAGGCGGGGGTTTTACCACTAGTAATATCATTAGAAAGCTCATCGAGTGTATAACCGACTGCCAACTTAGCGGCAATTTTAGCTATTGGAAAGCCAGTCGCTTTAGAAGCTAACGCAGATGAACGTGATACCCTCGGATTCATCTCAATAACAATTAAACGCCCCGTTTTAGGGTCAACCGAAAATTGTACATTCGATCCCCCCGTTTCAACACCAATTTCACGTAATACAGCAATCGATGCATTACGCATGATTTGATACTCTTTATCCGTCAACGTTTGAGCTGGCGCAACCGTAATGGAATCCCCAGTGTGGATCCCCATGGCATCGAAATTTTCAATTGAGCAAACAATAATACAATTGTCATTCTTGTCTCGTACAACTTCCATTTCGTACTCTTTCCAACCGATTAATGATTCATCAATGAGCAGTTCATTAGTGGGAGAAAGATCGAGCCCTCGTGTACAGATTTCATCAAATTCTTCTGTATTATACGCAATACCACCACCAGTTCCGCCCATAGTAAATGACGGGCGAATAATGCAAGGAAAGCCAACTTGTTCAAGAACGGCGTAAGCTTCTTTAAGTGAATGAGCAATCCCTGAACGCGCCGTATCAAGCCCAATCTTTTTCATCGCCTGATCAAAACGTTTTCGATCTTCGGCTTTATCAATTGCCTCAGCGGTAGCACCAATCATTTCAACATTAAACTCTGTTAATACCCCTTGCTTTTCCAGCTCTAATGCGCAATTTAAAGCGGTCTGCCCACCCATAGTGGGTAAAATAGCATCAGGCCTTTCTTGCTCAATAATTTTGCGGACACAGGCCCAATGAATTGGCTCAATGTAGGTGGCATCAGCCATTTCAGGATCGGTCATAATCGTTGCAGGGTTTGAGTTAACTAAAATAACGCGATAGCCTTCTTCACGCAGCGCTTTACAGGCTTGTGCACCCGAATAATCAAATTCACATGCTTGGCCGATAACAATTGGGCCAGCGCCAATAATTAATATGCTTTTGATATCTGTTCGCTTAGCCATGCTTATTGCTCCTGCTTATAAATTTTGATTAATTCAATAAAATGGTCAAAAAGTGGTGCCGCATCATGCGGTCCCGGACTGGCTTCAGGGTGCCCCTGAAAACTAAATGCGGGTTTTTGATTATGATGAATACCTTGTAATGATCCATCAAATAGCGATTTATGTGTAACGCGTAAATGAGCTGGCAATGTCCCCTCATCTACCGCAAATCCATGATTTTGTGCGGTAATCATTACCCGATTATTTTCTAGATCTTTAACAGGATGGTTACCACCATGATGGCCAAATTTCATTTTGACCGTTTTTGCACCGCAAGCTAATGCTAATAGTTGATGCCCCAAACAGATGCCAAAGATCGGAATATCGGTTGTTAAGAACTGTTTTATTGCATCAATGGCATAGGTACAAGGTGCAGGATCACCTGGACCATTTGATAAAAACAGACCATCTGGATGTAACGCTAACACATCCTTTGCAAGTGTTTTAGCGGGTACAACCGTTAACTTGCATCCACGTTCAACTAACATCCTCAATATATTTTGTTTAACACCAAAATCATAAGCCACAACATGATATGGCAGTTCACTTTCAGGTTTTGGTGTAGGATGCTCCTGTTGTCTTGTCCAAATACCGCAAGTCCATACGTAGCTTTCCTTGCAAGTGACTTCTTTAGCCAAATCTAAACCACTTAATCCGTTATAATCTAATGCCTGTTGTTTGGCTTTTTCGGCTTTATCAAATAAAGTCTGTTTATCATTTGCGGTAATAATCACACCATGTTGCGCCCCTTTTTCGCGTAATATACGTGTTAAACGACGAGTATCAATATCAGCAATGGCAATGACATTATGTTGTTTTAAATAACTAGAAAGATCTAATTCACTGCGGTAATTGCTGGCTAATAATGGCAAATCACGAATAATCAACCCTTTTGCATAAACATGATTTGCTTCGGCATCAGCACTATTGGTGCCAACATTACCAATATGTGGGTACGTTAACGTAACGATTTGTTCACTGTAAGAAGGATCGGTCAGGATTTCTTGATAGCCAGTCATTGACGTATTAAACACCACCTCACCAACAGTTTGTCCGTTAGCACCAATGGATTTACCAATAAATTGCGAACCGTCTTGCAACATAAGGAGGGCATAAGTTTGCATGATTAAGCTACCTTTGATTAAACAACCAATAAATGTGAATAAAAATTCAATTTTATTGTTTTTAATAATACAATATTTAATCATATTATTACACTTTTTTAAACAAAAAAAGCAATATTATAAAAAATAACCAAATGACAAAATCTAAAATTTTAGACAATTCAACACATAAAAATAATATCAAATAAATCTAGAAGGTTTAACTTGAAATTGCATAATTATTCAAATAAAATCTTAACGAAATTTACCGCTTTTTAGGAGCTCAATATGTACGGTTTTTATCAACGCCATTTTTTACGTTTACTCGACTTTACTCCAGCAGAAATTAATCAATTGATTGAACTTGCTATCGCACTAAAAAAAGCCAAAAAACAAGGTAACGAAAAAAAACATTTAGTTGGTAAAAATATAGTCCTTATTTTCGAAAAAGATTCAACTCGTACCCGCTGCGCTTTTGAAGTGGGTGCGTTTGATCAAGGCGCTCAAGTCACCTATTTAGGGCCAAGTGGCAGCCAAATTGGCCATAAAGAATCGATTGCAGATACAGCGCGTGTACTTGGAAGAATGTATGATGGTATTGAGTATCGAGGTTATGGGCAAGATATCGTTGAAACCTTAGCTCAATATGCAGGCGTGCCAGTATGGAATGGTTTAACAACCGAAGCACATCCAACGCAAATATTAGCCGATTTTATGACAATGCAAGAGCATATCGGCGATCGCCCATTAAACAGTATTAAATTTGCTTATTTAGGCGATGCACAAAATAACATGGGGAATTCATTAATGGAAGGCGCGGCATTAATGGGAATGGAAATTCGATTAGTTGCCCCAAAAGCTTGCCAACCTGAAGCTGACCTTGTGCAAAAGTGCCAAGATATCGCTAAAACGACAGGAGCAAAAATTATCTTAACTGAAGAGGTTGCCCAAGGCGTTAAAGATGTTGACTTTTTATACACGGACGTATGGGTGTCAATGGGCGAACCTAAAAATGTTTGGGATGAGCGAATTAAATTATTAACGCCATATCAAGTAAATCAAAACGTGATTAAACTCACTGGTAACCCAAATGTTAAATTTATGCACTGCCTGCCTGCTTTTCATGATATCAATACCACAATTGGTAAACAAATGGCTGCACAATATGGTTTAAACAATGGATTAGAAGTGACTGATGAAGTTTTTGAATCTAAACATAGCATCGTGTTTGATGAAGCGGAAAACCGCCTACATACAATCAAAGCGGTAATGGTTGCAACATTAACCAAAGATGAATAATATTGTCATAATCAATACAAGAATGCTTAGTTAAAATAAGCAGCTAGTTTTTTGCCGGCTTAACGTCGGCATAATTTTACCTAAAAAAATGAAATTATGACAAAACAAGAACGAAATAAAGATTTTAAGAAACACCTAAAACTGACCAACCCAATCCATTTTTTAGCGGTAGGGTTAGGTAGTGGTTTATCGTCAATAATGCCAGGTACGATGGGGTCACTGATGGCTATTCCATTTTGGCTATTGTTTTATGGTTTACAACCCGTTTTGTATTGGATATTTATTTTAGTGACTTTTATTTTTGGCTGTTTTATTTGTCAAAAAACATCAGATGATACCCATACTCACGATTCAGGGCACATTGTTTGGGACGAATTTGTCGGCATGTGGATCACGCTATTTTTTATTCCTCAGCTGACTATTTTATGGGTTACTATCGCTTTTTTAGCATTTAGAGTTTTTGACATGGTAAAGCCTTGGCCTATTCGCTGGTTTGATAAACGGGTGCCAGGTGGATTTGGCATTATGGTAGATGATGTAATTGCCGCTATCTTTTCCTCATTTACTGTTTATGCGATGACATTTATTCTTTAAGAGATGAAGTGTGATTCTCGCCAAAATATAAGACAAAACTCGCCACTATCAATATATGAGCTTGTTTGCTGGCAGATCGCTTTTCGACCGAGTAAATCATTACACCGAAGTATACCCCACCCTCACGAGGGGGGAATATCCGTGATGTCGGTCATCCAAACTAGGTTGAGTTTAACAGGATTAAACGGCCTATTTAATGTATTTGGCCGTACATCATGCGATAGACTTGTGGTAAAAAAGATGAATATTATTGCTGATAATCAACAAAATAAAAACTTCAATAAAATCAATGGCTTTTCTGAATGATTTTTATCATGCTTAATTTATATTCTTTCTGATACATCATAGCCCTAGTTTCTAATATCGTACACTAAGCTTGGGGCAATTAGATGGGGTTTATGTCGCCAATAAGGCAAGGATCAATGATCTGATATTGACATGCCTATTTCTCTGAAATTTATTGACAACACAAGCTAAAACATCTTTTGTGACCATCCTAATTTGCTTGAAAGATTATTAAAATAATCATACTCCTTAGAATGAATTAAATTAAACTCATACGAAGAACGGCGAATAATCACATCTTGTGTGGGTTTGACAGGCAAAATAATTTGGCTATCACAAGCAATATTAAGATCCAGTGCTGTCGTTGGGAATTTTAAGCGGATAGCATTATCACTTTTGATCACTAATGGCCTGACCGCTAATGAATGTGGAAACATTGGTGTAATAATTAATGCATCTAAATGAGGAGCTAAAATAGGACCACCCGCCGATAGTGAATAAGCCGTAGAGCCGGTCGGTGTGGCAATAATCAACCCATCTGCTCGCTGTGAAAACGCATTGCGTTCATTAATGTAGACATCATAGTCAATCATATGTGCAACGGTATTAGGAGTAACAACAATTTCGTTGACAGCAAAACTTGAGTTAATCAAGTTACCATTATCATAAATAGACACTTCTAACAAAAAGCGGGTATCATCCTCATATTTACCAGCAATAACAGGGCTTAATTGTTCAATCACTTGTTCATGAGAAATATCAGTTAAAAAACCGAGGTTACCGCGATTGACGCCAATCACTTTGATTTTATAGTGCGATAGGCGCCTAGCTGAATGCAACATATTTCCATCTCCCCCGACAACAATAGCGAGATCGGCTTGCTCACCAATTGTTTCCAACGAAGCGTAGTGGCTAACAGAAAATTGAATGTGATTCGCTAAGCGATCTTCAACCAGCACGCGAATACCAAGTTTAACAAGCCAATCATAAAGCACTTGATGAGTTTCTATTGCTTCTAATTTACGCGGAAGCCCAATTAAGCCAATACATTTAAATGGTGTATCCATAAAATATCCTTGTTATTTTTTACATAACCATCTGTATTTTTTGATAATAATTCAAAAAATCACATATCAACATGATGATAAGCTTGTAATCATAAAAATTGCCCCCATAATAACCGTTATTCACTAAGTTTTCGACTACATTATTTGGAGTACCCTATGACAGAGCAAGATAAAAATATGTCAGAAAATGAAACTAACATTGACACACCAGTAGATGCAACAGCCGAGCAAGAAGCGCCGGCGCAACCAAATCTTGAAGAACAATTAAGTGCAAAAGACGCCCGTATTGCAGAGCTTGAACAAGCATTGCAATTAGCGAAAAAAAATGAAAGTGAAGCCATGATTCGTGCGCGAGCTGAAATTGATAATGTTCGTAAACGAGTCGAGCAAGATGTTGATAAAGCGCGTAAGTTTGCACTCGAAAAATTTTCTAACGAATTATTACCCGTTATTGATAATTTAGAACGCGCTTTAGAATCTACGGATAAAACCAATCCAGAACATAAAGCGACAGTTGAAGGATTAGAACTGACATTAAAATCATTCTTAGACACTGTCAAAAAATTTGGTATTGAAGTGATTAATACCGAAGATTCTCAATTAAACCCTGATATGCATCAAGCAATTAGCATGGTTGAATCACCTGAACATCAGTCAGGACAAATTGTTAATACCATTCAGAAAGGCTATACCTTAAATGGCCGTTTAATTCGCCCTGCCATGGTTATTGTCGCTAAATAGCTAAGCGTAATGAGTTTAACCGCCAAGTACTGGCGGTTAATTTTATTTACTGCGTTGCTCTTCTCGGGCAAGTTTTTTCATTTTTTGTTCGATTCGTTGGCGTTTTAATGGTGAAAGATAATCGACAAAAAGCTTACCTTTTAAGTGATCCATTTCGTGTTGAATACAAATAGCCAATAGATCATCAGCGTCAATTTCGTAAGGATTGCCATTACGATCAAGTGCTTTAATTTTAATCTTTTCAGCTCTTGGCACAAAACCACGGCAATCAGGTACCGATAGACAGCCTTCCTCAATACCTGTTTCACCTTCTTGGCTAATGACTTCTGGGTTGATAATCACATAAACGTGGCTTTTGTCTTCTGATACATCAATTACGATAATTTGCTCATGCACATCGACTTGGGTAGAAGCCAGGCCAATACCATTTTCGGCGTACATGGTTTCAATCATGTTGTCAATAATGGTTTGTAACTCTGGTGTAAATTTGGTAACAGGCTTAGCAACTTTGCGAAGTCGCTCATCAGGAAAACGTAATACTGGTAAAATAGCCATAAATTATTCGATCTACTCCTCAAATTTCGGGTTTATTCCATCTATTATTCATTGTAAACATTTATCATACTGATGAATAGCCCTTGTTGGCTATTGATAAAATATATCTTATCAATTCAAGATATGACGCCTGTTTAAGCTGTATATAAAAAAGGGTTATGATGAGTAAATATGAATTTTTATTACGAATTTCAATGCTTAGATATGGAAAACGAGCCATTTTTGAAAAAATTATGCAACTTTTTGCTAACGGTTTACCTAGTAGCATAAAAGATGTCTCTCTTCTATTAAATAAACTAGGATTATCAGACATTCAATTAGCGCTTTTTTATGAAACATCATACCTACATTTTGAGCCAATACTTGAATGGTTAGATTCACCTTTTCCACCAAAATATCTTATTGCCTATTGCGATAATGATTATCCCTTACTACTTAAGCAAATTGATTCTCCGCCTTTATTATTATTTGTTTTAGGTAATCGGCAGTTATTAGATTCTCCTCAATTGGCAATGGTGGGCAGTCGCGAATTTAGTGAATACGGAGCACAATGGGGGCGATATTTTGCTGGTGAACTAGCTATGAATGGTTTAACTATAACTAGTGGTCTGGCATTAGGGTTAGATGCAATTTGCCATCGTGGTGCGCTTGAAGTATCTGGCCCGACTATTGCAGTTCTAGGCAGTGGATTAGCCAAGATTGCCCCAAGATCAAATTTAAGCTTAGCCAATGATATTTTGTCACAAGGTGGCGCCATTGTTTCTGAATTTCTACCATTTGAAAAAGCCAGATCAGTCTATTTCCCTCGTCGAAACCGAATTATTAGCGGATTAAGTTTAGGTACTTTTGTGATTGAAGCATCAGAAAAAAGTGGTTCACTAATTACAGCACGCTATGCACTTGAACAAAATCGCGATGTCTTTGCCTTACCTGGCGATATTGATAATGAAAACTGTAGTGGAACTCATTATTTAATTAAACAAGGCGCTTATTTGGTTTCTAAGCCTACTGATATTTTAGAGCATTACTATAACTATTTATCAGTAGTAAATAACTCGCTTAATTCAATTAAAGAAGCACCAAGCCATTCTATTTTGTACCCGGAAATTTTTGCTGTGATTCACCACCAACCTATTCCTATTGATATTATTGCTCAGCAAGTCAATTTACCGATTTCCGAAGTGACAACGAAATTATTAGATATGGAATTAGAGGGACTGATTAAAACAGTAACTGGCGGTTATATTCGTAATCGAATAATTTAGCATTAACAAAATCCTTGTTAAAAATTTTAGAAAAGTGCGCATTTAAATATAAAACCCGCCGATAGGCTTCGGCGGTATAGGTTATTTTTTATTTATCTTCAATTTCGAGCGCAATTTCAGATAAAATAATACCAGTGTTATCAGCATAGATAAAATCACCAGAAAAGAAAGTTACGCCACCAAAGTTAACTCGAATATCGATTTCACCTATGCCTTGATCTTCAGCGCCAACTGGAATTGCTGCCAGCGCTTGAATACCAATGTCAGCTTCAGCTAGGTGATCAACTTGACGAACAGCGCCATAAACAATAATCCCTTCCCACTGATTTTGAACGGCAATATCGATTAGCTCTGCATCAATTAATGCACGACGAACAGAACCACCACCATCAATAACAAGTATTTTACCTGAACCGTCCGATTGTAAAATTTCGTATAGTAGCCCGTTATCTTCAAAACATTTAACTGTTACAGCTTGACCTGAAAATGATGTCACACCGCCAAAATTACTAAATATTGGTTCAACAACGTTAACATCTTCTGGGTAATAATCGCAAAGAACTGAAGTATCAAACTCCATTATCAAGTCTCCTTTTGCTGTGGTATATAAGTTTATTTAGTATAACGCGAATACAAGTAAAACGATATTAAATTTAAATAAACAAATGCTAATTCAAGATAATTCTCAAACAATAAAATAAATTAACCAATAAAACAAGCCGAACTGCTTGTACTAAGCTTGTACCACTCTTATACTAATCAAAAGTTATTAACGATCAATTTAAATCATCATAGCAATATTTAATATCAATCAGTAAAGCCAATAACAATAAGCTACTGGATTTATATTTTATATTATTGATAATCTATTGATTATTATATTTTTCTATATTTAGACGTTGAGTTTTTAAAAAATTTTCTTA
>NZ_LZGV01000011.1:0-930 GCF_001690265.1 Gilliamella sp. HK2 | reverse complement strand
ATCCAAATTATTATCAGAAAAAGCCATATAGCTATTTATCCACATCCATTCATAACCTAAACTGCTACCGGTCGCCAACAGAAAATGGTCAATCACTTTAGTAGTATTAGGCTCACATACCACACATTCTAGACGATAGCTTCTAGCCATTCCGCCACTGCCCGTCGGTACCGATACTGAGGTCATACACCCTTGAATATCTGCCCAATTAAACTCTTTAACGGTTATCTCTTTAGCTCTAAAGGGCGAGCGAGTAAAGGTAGCCCATGTTCCAAAATATAAAAGAGAATGATCATAAATATAAACTTTACCTGTTTTACGGTTTAAACGGATGGGGCAATCCTCGGGGGCAAACAGTGTATTTAGCAAGAATTGAAAAAGAAAATAAGCGAGAAATATTATCAATAAAATACCTGATATTATTATTATTCTATCATCACTCACTGTAATAATAACGAAAACTCCCATATATAAAGCCAATAATGATAGTAAAACAAAAATTGAGGAAATAAATGCTGTAATCCCACGAGCAAAAAATCCTCCTCCTGAACGCCGTGAAAATTCACAATAATCATCATTAGCATAACGTAATTTTTTATTATTACTTAAAGGCAATTGCGTTGTATATACACCTTTGTGCAAATCTTCGCGCCAGCATGACACTTGCGGTTGGTACTTTGATGGCATTATTTATTTCCTAACTTTTTATACTCGGCATCTATTTGTTGATACTCTTCAAGCGAGCTAGCTTTGGATTTTTTGTCGATTTCTTCTGGCCAGTTGACTTTGATTGGCCAAGTAAAGTCTTCTTCTGGCATAAATTCGGCATCCAAATTTTTATCAGAAAACGCCATATAGCTATTTATCCACATCCATTCATCATAACCTAAACTGTTATCGGCCGCCAACAGAAAGTGGTCAATCACTTTA
>NZ_LZGV01000010.1:0-15910 GCF_001690265.1 Gilliamella sp. HK2 | reverse complement strand
TTATTTCCCCATGGAAAACGAATACTTAACGTGGATAGTAGCTGTCCCTCTTTCTCAAATAGATACACCGCATTAGATTCAAGATGCTCAGCAATTTGTGATTGATTGGCGGTTGCAGCTGCAAAATGAATGCCTAATTTAGTCGTGGCATGATAAGCACGATGTAATAGTGTTTGATAAGCTGGAATGTCATTATGAGTCATTAAGCGAAAACTCATGCTAACACTCCACAATGATCAGCATATTTAATCACTTGTTCTACTTTTTCAGGAGCAGAGCCGAGATAGTTAATAGGATCAAGCCAAGCATCAAGTTCAGATTCGGTAAACTCGTTGTTCAAGTTGGGATCTTCTAATAGGATGTCTTTAAATGGTCGATTTTGTTCAAATGCTTTCATTGCACTTTGGTAAACTAAATGGTGCGCAGTCTGTTTGCCTAATCGTTTACCTATTTCAAACATGACTTTTTCAGACAGCAGTAAGCCATTTTGTAGTTGTAAATTAGTTATCATGCGATCAGCGTTAACTTTTAGACCTTTTAGTACAGTTAATGCGATTTGTAATTGGGCTGAAATATAAAGGTTTATTTCAGGTAGTGCTATCCACTCTGCTCGCCAGCTCATGGCATCACGCTCATGTTCAACTTTCATTGATTCATGAATTAACGCAACACTTTTTAAAAGTGGTGCCGTTAGGCTGGCTAATCCTTCTAATGCTGCTGGATTGCGTTTATGTGGCATGGTTGTTGATCCAATTTTTCCTTCAGAAAAAGGCTCTTCGATTTCGTTAATTTCGGTACGCATTAAGTTGTAAAATTCATTCCCAATTTTTCCTAATGTGCCACTGATTAGTGCTATTACCGATGAGTATTCAGAAAAACGGTCTCGTGCCGCTTGCCAGCCAATGTTAGGGGTATTAAGTCCGAGTAAAGTTAAAGCGCGTGATTCAACTTGTGGTCCTAATTTGCCTATTGATGCATAAGTACAAATTGCTCCACTAATATTGCCGACTAATACCCGTTGTTTGATTTCGGTTAAACGTTGTAAGTGTCGAATAAATTCATCTAGCCACACCGCAAGTTTAAATCCAAAAGTTGTAGGTAGTGCTTGCATGCCATGAGTTCGCCCAACCATAGGTAAATATTGGTACTGTTTGGCTAAACGTTTTAGCTCAAGTGCCACCCGTTTAGTGTCTCGCTCAATGACAGTAAAAGACTGTTTTAATTGTAAAACGGTTGCTGTGTCGACAATATCTTGTGTGGTTGCACCGTAATGGATATATTGGCCTGCCTCGCCAACTTGTTTTTGTAGTGCATTAATTGTCGACATTAATGAGTGCTTCGCTTTTGCTGCTTCTTCAGCAATTTGATCAATTGATAGTTTTGAAGCATCGGCATTAGCAATGATTGAGTTGGCCGCTTCAATTGGAATAACACCTAGCTCGCCTTCAGCTTTGGCTAAAGCAACTTCGACATCCACTTGCCTTTTCAAACGATTTGTTTCCGACCAAATGGAACGCATTTCACTAGTGCCGAAGTTATTTCCCAAAATTAAAAAATCCAAAACATGTGACGCCACGACATTACCCTTAATCATTATTATTACGTTATTAAACAATTATTAGTAATTATTGAGTTATCGTCTAATAATCAGTTTGTATATAGATATAACTAAATAGAATAAATGCATGAAATAGTTTATAAGAAAGCGGTTTTTTGCGCTAAATAACGCTAGTTTATTAAGCTATGTTTTGTATAAAAAACAATCAAAAAACTTCAATAAAATCAATGAGTTTTCTGAATGATTTTTAAAGGTAGGATGATGTTGAATGTAAACGAATAAGTAGAAACACTCACCATTGGAGTGTCTCTAGAGTTATAGTATAACAAGTCGCGCTAATAATCTATTTACTTATTAGCGGTATTAAAGCACTTCTACAATGGATTCACAAAGTCTAGACATGTTATCTAATGTCATCCCTGCCACATTAATACGTCCTGAATTAACAATATATATGCCATAATCGTCGCGCAATTTAAGCACTTGTTCTTCATTTAAACCACTGAACGAGAACATGCCATTTTGTTTAGCAATAAAACTAAAATCTTGATTTGCCCCTTTGTCTTGCAGCGTTTTGACAAATAATTGACGCATGCGGTGAATGCGTTGACGCATATTAGTTAGTTCGTCAATCCATTCTTCTTTTAATTCCTCATTATTTAAAATATAAGAGACGATTTTAGCGCCATGTGCCGGTGGGTTAGAATAATTGGCTCGAATAATGGTTTTGACTTGGCTAAAGGCGCGCTCGGCAATTTCAGTATTTGCGGCAATGAGCGTGAAGGCGCCAACGCGCTCGTTATATAAGCCGAAATTTTTAGAATATGAGCTAGCAATAAGGAGTTCAGGGTGATGATTAGCAAATAATCGTAGTCCATAGACGTCTTCTTCTATACCTTGCCCCAAGCCTTGATAAGCTAAGTCAAATAGGGGTAACCAACCATTTTTTATGGCTAAATCTGAGATGGCTTGCCACTGTTCTGGTGTTGGATCGATGCCTGTTGGGTTATGACAGCAACCGTGGAATAATACTGCTTCACCAGCGGCAACTTGGCTTAAGCTATTTATCAGGGCATCAAAG
Source organism: Gilliamella sp. HK2 (assembly GCF_001690265.1). NCBI lineage: Bacteria > Pseudomonadati > Pseudomonadota > Gammaproteobacteria > Orbales > Orbaceae > Gilliamella > Gilliamella sp. HK2. Next base: position 13,271 of record NZ_LZGV01000010.1, on the reverse strand, counting down.
TCAAGTGTGTGTGTTTGTGCATTGTAATAATGGTATTCACGCACTTCAAGGCCAGCAGTTTGAAATACACTACGATGATTGGGCCAAGTCGGATTGCTGACCCAAACACGTTTAACTTTGGTTCGGCGAGCTAAAAAATCTGCCATTATACGTAAAGCGCCAGTACCGCCCGGTGCTTGTGCTGTTCTTGCTCGTTCGTTTTCAGATCCAAAAAGCAAAATTTGCGTTACAGTATTGAATGCTTTAATACCATCAATAGGTGAGTAGCTTTTGGTGGTTTCATCATTTAATAAAAAATGTTCCGCTTTTTTTACACTTTCTAAAATAGGTGTTTGGGTTGTTTCGTCTTTATAAACACCGACACTTAAATTAATTTTATTGGTGCGTTCATCTCTATTATAAAGATCGGCCAGTCCTAAAATAGGATCTGCCGGCGCTGCTGTTAAATATTCAAACATAATTCACCTATCTGATCTAATGACTTTTAACGCATTATATACACATTATTTTATAAGATACAATTTTGATAGCATTTACGATTGCTATTGATATAAACATATATTGCGTTATTGTTGAGCAGCATTAGCTTAACAAGTAACAATTAGTTTACTTAAAAAAGTGGTTAAATCATGAGCTAGAATAGAAAGTTTACCTGTAATTAAATCTTCTTTTACGACTTCGCCAGTTAAATTATTTATTGCAATAATTTCGGTATTTTCATCTGTTGACGCGATAAAAGTAGTTGGTGTTCGTTTTAATTTTTTTTGTTGGGATAAATGGGCTATTAAATTTTGTTCTAAATTGGAAAAATCATCATCATTCCATGCTTGGATTAATGTTAAGTGGGTGTCATGCAATTTAGCCGTCATATTGGCAGCATATTGTGTACCATAAAATATATGTGCGTTAGGATGTAAAGTAATGCCCACAATTTGCTCAGCAATAGCAAGATCTCTTGGCGGTTTTAATAAAAAGGGTTGCCAAAATACAGTGAGATTTTCTGTTTTTAAAATACAAGGCGAAGGTATAGCATGCAGTTCTTCGCTTTGCGGTGCGTAACTGAATTGGTTAACCCAGCGAGTGGTAAAATTAAGCAAGGCGATTTTATCGGTAGTGTTCATAAACAACCCTATTTGGTATTTAAATTATTATCTAATCATAATTATACTAATTAAGTTTTGTTATGCATAATTGCTTCAATGTTTTATTTTTTGTTAAATGTTTAACTAATTAATAAAACAAAAAAGTGTAAAGAAGTTTTAGTGAACGATACGTTTCAGTATAAAAAGTTAAGGAAATCAAATTAATTATTTATAACCAGGTAACATAGTTAAAAATAAGCAAAAAATAAATCTTTAACTGTTTATAAAATAGCGAATTTAATTTTCTTGCTATCCTTGGCTGAAACGTTAATAATAGTGGCGGGTAGTTTTACCCTTGTAATGCAGCAATGGCGTTAGACATTACAGTTTGTCAAAATAAAATAGCGTAAGTAGAATCATTATAATGAGATAATATGTTTATTTTAAACAATTGCAGAAAGATTAAGTTTGTTTGCTAAAACCAGTAAAATATTCAGGTTTGCAAATTAACCATATTAATAGCTTCAATAAATTATATACTTAGCATTTTACAAAGCGTTGTGTCTGATGCGCTATGTTGATGCTGTGTAAGCGGTATCGGGTTCACATAAAATAATAACAAAAATAACATAAATAAAATAATGAATGCCGTATACAAATATTTAGTTAAGTACCATTATTTATCATTGTTAAAATAATCACTTATCAATAATAAGATTCTACCTACAGTTAATTAAGATTAATGAAGAGTGTAGAATAATGAAAAGAATGTTAATCAACGCAACCCAGCAAGAAGAGCTGCGTGTTGCGCTTGTTGATGGTCAACGCTTGTATGATTTAGATATCGAAAGCCTTGGACATGAACAAAAGAAAGCAAATATTTATAAAGGTAAAATCACTAAAATTAACCCAAGTTTAGAAGCTGCGTTCGTTTCTTATGGCGGTGAGCGCGATGGATTTTTACCTTTAAAAGAGATTGCTGAAAGTTATTTCCCATCTAATATTTCAGGTCGTCGTAGTATAAAACATCTGCAAGAAGGACAAGAAGTCCTTATCCAAATTGAAAAAGAGATTCGCGGTAAAAAAGGCGCGGCTTTAACAACTTATATTAGCTTAGCAGGTAGTTATTTAGTCTTGATGCCTAATGATCCTCGTGCTGGTGGTGTGTCGCGCCGTATTGAGGGTGAGGAACGAGCTGATTTAAAACGTATTATTGATGCCATCGAAAAACCTAGAGGTATGGGGGTAATAGCTCGAACTGCGGGTGTTGGCAAAAGCCAAGAAGAGTTACAACAAGATTTAGATGCATTGGTTAACTACTGGACGGCAATTCAGAATGAAGCTAAAAAGCATCAAGCACCCAGTTTAATTCACAAAGAAAGCGATATTATCACGCGAGCATTTCGTGATTATTTACGTGATGATGTGGGCGATATTTTAATTGATAATCCTAAAGTGCTTGAAATTGCTAAAAAACGGTTAGCCGATTTAGGGCGAGTTGAGTACGTGAGCCGCTTAAAGCTTTATGAGGGAGATGTGCCGTTATTTAATCATTTCCAAATTGAAGGTCAGATTGAGTCGGCATTCCAACGTGAAGTTCGCTTGCCTTCTGGCGGTTCAATTGTGATTGATGCCACTGAAGCGCTTACAGCTATCGATATTAACTCAGCTAAATCAATCCGTGGTAGTGATATTGAAGAAACTGCATTTAATACTAATCTTGAGGCGGCTGAAGAAATCGCTCGTCAGTTACGTTTACGTGACTTAGGTGGTTTGATTGTTATCGACTTTATTGATATGACGCCTGTTCGTAATCAGCGTGAGGTGGAAAATCGCCTGAAAGAAGCAATGAAGACAGATCGTGCTCGTATCCAAACAACCCGTATTTCACGCTTTGGTTTGCTCGAAATGTCTCGCCAACGATTAAGTCCTTCATTACGAGAAGCAACTCATCATATTTGCCCTCGTTGTCAGGGCACAGGCACTGTTCGTGATAGTAACTCATTGTCTTTATCTATCCTTCGATTAATTCAAGAAGAGGCGATGAAAGATAATACCGTACAAATTGATGTTATTGTTCCAGTACCAATAGCCAGTTATTTACTCAACGAAAAACGTCGGGCTATTACTAATATTGAAAGAATGCACCCTGATGTCAAAATTGTGATTGCTGGTGATGAAGAGATGGAAACGCCTCTCTATAAAGTGATTCGTAAACGCGTGGGTGAAGAGACTGATGTGCTAAGCTATAATCTTCCAAAATTGATTCGTGAGCTTGAAGAAGAGGAAGATGAGCAACAAGCTGTTGAAGTTATTGTTGAGCAGGCAGTATTATCAGGTCCAAAAGTTGAGGCATGTGTCGCACCAAAAGAAAAGGCTGAGCCAAAAGCTAAAAAATCAGGTAGCCTATTTAGTGGATTATTTGGTAGATTGCGTAAACTGTTTGTCACAGAAAAAGTGGAAATTCAGCCAGAGGTTAAGCCAAAAACGACCAAAAGACGCGATCAACGTTCAAACAATCGACGTCAACGTAATAACCGAAACAACAATTTGGCTGGTAACACGAATACCGTTGCAGCAAGTTCTACTGAAGAGGGCAAACCGTCGAGTAGAAATAATCATCGCAGAGCTAAACAAAATAGTAATGCAAATGCTAACCTTGCAAACTCAGCAAATCATTTTAAAGCTGATAAAACCTTGGATGAGGCGGTACCCCCCAAACAGCGTGAGGCTAGACCAAGGCGCCAACAACGCGCATTAACGAAAAGTGTTCGCGTAAAAAATGTTGATATAACCAGACCAATTGAACAAGAAAGAGTCGTTATTCCTTCTTTATTGTTGCCAATTATTGTTTCTGAATCAGCGCAATACAATAATATTGCATCGGAAGCTCAACCGAAGCGCCAGCGCCGTACTTCACGGCATTTACGCATGAATGGACAACGGAATAAGCGCCGATCCCGTAATGTGGAGCTAAAGCAGTCACCAATGCCGCTTCCATTTGCAGCAGCATCATTAGAATTAGCATTAGGTCGAGTGGCAGTTGATTACAGCCAAATAGTAAGTGATGCACCAAATACTGTGGTACCTGTTATCCCTTCGCTCTTACTTCCTGTTATTGTAAAAAATGAAGAGGAAGTAAATCGTGTTGCTAGTGTTGATAGCGTTATTGTCGATACGCAACCAAAAAGTTCTTTATTTGCAAAAACGCAAGATCACTTGAAAGATAGTCAGAAAAATAGTAATCATAATGATTTGGCAATTAATGATTTACCATCAACAGGCTATTCTTCTTCTGTGATGACTAAAGCACCTGCGCCACAATATGTGGCTTGTGATGTTGGAATAAAATCGCGTGAAGAATCAAATTATCATTTTGAGGGTAAAGGCCATGCTGGTGGTTTAAGCGCACAAAATCATGCTTATGCTGCAGCAAGTAAACCGGTGATACCGGATAATCAATAAGTAAATTAAAGCACGGTGAGCTATTTTTATGCCACCGTGTTTTATTTACTCAAATAGCAATAAAGATAAATAATGATTATCTATATTTTCAAAAAAATAGTAACCTGTTTATTTATTATCTGCGTATTGGCTCAGATTAGTTTTTGTTTAGTTTATTTTGCCCCCCATTCAATGTTTAATTTTAACAATCTAAGTTTTGTCGATAGTTATTGCGCTTTTTTTAAACAGTTATTGCAAGGGCAATTTAGATTGTTAACGGGTGAAACTGTGCCGTTTTTTCACACCTTATTGGCTACATTTGAACTTTGTATTCTCGCTTTATTCGTGGCTTTATTTATTGGGTTACCTTTGGGGATCTTTCTTGGTCTTAGTCATATTAATTGGCTAAATAATATGATTCGTTTGGGATCTTTATTATTGTATTCTTGCCCTATCGTTATGTTGGTTGTTGTCATCATGTATTGGTTATCACCAACTTGGTCAGTATCGATGAATTTTGATGTGTCACCAGTAGCTGCTGGCACTTCGTTATTGGATATTTTTGGCGCGTCAAAAACTTTTAAATGGCACGTATTATTTGAGCAACTGCACTATTTGTTTTTGCCTATCATTATTTTAGCCATTCAACCGTGCATTATGACGATTCAATTAATCAGTCAAAATGTGAAAAGTATATCGCGCCAGAATTTTATAAAAATGGCGATTATTCGTGAGCGATCGCCATTTAAAGTTTTGCGTCGACACTTGTTGCCTAATTCAATCCCAGCGACTATTCCTCAGTTGACATATAATACAACTACATTGTTATTTTCAACTATGGTAATTGAAATTTTGTTTAATCGAATAGGATTAGGGCAATGGGTGATGATCGCGTATCGTCATCACAATTATTTTATTATATCTATTGCAATTCTAGCTTGTGGTTCTGTCATTAGTTTATTAACGTTATTAGGTGAAATTTTGGCAGTTGCTATTTATCCTTTGCGTCATAAGGAACATTATGTTTAGGCTAGCTAGATTACTTAAAAATATAAAATTAAGCTTTAATCGCTTACATAGTAATCTTTACTTAATTGTTGGTTTTTATGGCATATTAGCGATCGCATTTATAGCATTATCAACTAAATGGTTTTTTCATGCCCATTTAAATCCTATCTATCCCTCTTGGTTACCGCCTGCTTGGTGGCCTAATGGTGATATCAATCATATATTAGGTACGAATGCTAAAGGGCAAGATATTTTTGATTATTTGTTAATCGGTTATCGTTCGACTATGTCAATGACATTAAAAGTAGTATTTTATGTGGTTGCTGTTGGCGGATTAATTAATTATTTAATGTTTTTTATATCATTTATACGACCTTTCGTATTATTTATTTTTAAATTTTGTATGGTTGTACCGCCGCTGCTTGGTGTGATTGTAATTAGTTTATTATTAAAAGATGATATTACTAATATGTTATTGGTGATTGGATTTTCTTATAGCCCTCGCTTTATTTACAATATTCATCAACGCGCTATCAACGAATGGAATAAAACGTATATTACGGCTTACAGGCTTGATGGATTATCTTCATTTGCAATCTTAAATCATTATATTATACCTAACATTTTACCAGTTTATTTGACTGAAATTGTTTCATTATTTTCTTCAATTATTTTAGCTATCACCACTATAACTTTTTTAGGCTTTGCTAATGATGTTTCTCGTCCAGATTTGGGAATGATGATGTTTCAAATGAAAGATATCATTGCAACCAATTATTTGGCCTTTTTATCTCCAGGCATTGCGGTTTCAGCAACAATTATTTTGGTTTATTTATTCAACTTTGGATTGTATGGTCGCCGAGCAGGACATTAACGATGGCTTTGTTAGATATTCGAAATTTAACCATTGAATTTATTACCCCTAATGGTCTTTTACGTGCAATTGACCGGATTAATCTAAAATTATCTGAAGGTGAGATTCGTGGCCTTGTTGGAGAGTCTGGTTCAGGGAAAAGCCTTATTGCTAAAGCTATTTTAGGGGTTACTAATCATAACTGGAAAATTTCAGCAGATCGCTTTTATTTTAATGATATTGATCTTCTTAAGCTAACGCCTAGGCAGCGACGAAAAGTCATTAGTGCAAATATATCCATGATATTTCAAGAGCCTCAATCTTGTTTAGATCCTTCTATGAAAGTAGGGCAACAGTTAATAGACGCTATACCGAGAAGAACATTTAAGGGGCATTGGTGGCAAAGGCTATTTTGGCGTAAACATCGAGCCATTGAGCTATTACATCGAGTAGGAATTAAAAATCATCAGGAAATATTAAAATCTTATCCATTTGAATTGACTGAAGGTGAATGCCAGAAAGTTATGATAGCTATCGCATTAGCTAATCAGCCAAAACTACTTATCGCCGATGAGCCAACAAATGCAATGGAAGCAACAACCGAAGCGCAAATATTTAGGCTATTGGCTAGCATGAATCAGAATTTGGGCACAACTATCTTGCTTATTAATCATGACCTGCAAATGGTAACTAGATGGACTGATCGTATTAATGTGCTTTATTGTGGTCAAACGGTTGAAATTGCGAATAGTGAAGATTTAATTAAATCACCTTATCATCCATATACTCAGGCTTTGATTTATGCGATTCCTGATTTTGGTAAATCAATGCCTCATAAAAGCCCATTAAATACCTTGCCAGGGGTTATTCCATCTTTAGAGCATTTACCCATCGGTTGCCGTTTAGGTCCTCGGTGCCCTTATGCACAAAAAAAATGTATCCAAGCACCTGAGCTTATATCGTTAAAAGATCATGCTGTTGCTTGCCATTTTCCGTTAAATACTGATGAGTTGCCATAAATAATAGGAATATAAAGATGAGTCCAATATTAAAAGTACGCAATTTATCAAAGCGATTTAAAATCCCCAAAGGGCTTTTTGGTCATTTGCAAATTAATGCGGTTAATCCTATCTCGTTTTCATTAAATGAAGGCAAAACTCTGGCTATTATTGGGCAAAATGGCTCAGGAAAGTCTACTTTAGCTAAAATGCTAGTTGGTATGATAAAACCCGAAAGTGGTGATATTTGGATTGATGGTAATAAAGTTCAATATGGTGATTACAGCCATCGCTATCAGTTGATCCGAATGATATTTCAACACGTAGAAAGTTCATTTGATCCAAGATTACGTATTGGGCAATTACTAGAAATTCCACTTAAACGCAATGCGAATTATGATGCTCATGAACGTGAAAGGCTCATTAATAGCGTATTAAAACAAGTGGGGCTATTGCCTGAACATGCTTCGTATTATCCTTCGGTAATGGCGGCAGGACAAAAACAACGTGTCGCATTAGCTAGAGCATTAATTTTAAAGCCTAAAGTTATTATTTTAGATGAGGCTTTGGCTGCGTTAGATATTTCCATGCGTTCACAGATTGTTAATTTGATGTTGTCATTACAAGTTGAACAAAATATTTCTTATGTTTATGTAACTCAAGATATTGGTATGATGAAACATATTAGTGATGAAATTTTAGTTATGCATAATGGCGATCTTGTTGAGTATGGCAATACAGCGGAGGTGTTAGCTTCCCCCCTCAGTGATATTACCCAAAAATTAATCAATAGCTATTTTGGTGAGGCTCTCACGGCTGATACTTGGCGTACTGATACAAGCGCTTTTTAAGCAAGCTCTCTTTATTTTTATTAACCTATGGTAGTAATGATAATATTTATTAATTAGCTATTGGCATGATTTTGTTTAAAATATTATGTTTATTATTGTCTAATAAAAAACCTCGACAAATGATCCAAAACACACTATATTTAGCTGTATAGATTTCTAGACGTCTGCTTTTAATGTTGAACATAATTTATCGTTGTTAGGAGCTTTTGTTATGCCTATTTGCATTCCTGATTCATTACCTGCTGTTGACGTGCTACGTAATGAAAATGTATTTGTTATGACTTCATCACGTGCTAATACACAAGAAATTCGCCCTCTTAAGCTTCTTTTTCTAAATTTAATGCCTAAAAAAATAGAGACAGAAAATCAATTTTTACGCTTACTATCTAATTCCTCTTTACAGATAAATATTCAATTACTACGTATCGATCAACGTGAGTCAAAAAATACACCAGTTGAGCATTTAAACAGTTTTTATTGTGATTTTGATGATATTCGCGAACAAAATTTTGATGGATTAATTATTACTGGTGCACCTTTGGGTAAAGTCGCTTTTTCTGATGTTGTTTATTGGCCTAAATTAACTGAAATTATAACGTGGGCAAAAGATCATGTGACATCGACTATGTTTGTTTGTTGGGCCGTTCAAGCTGCATTGAATATATTATATGATTTACCTAAATTTACTCGTGCACATAAGCTGTCAGGCGTTTATCAGCACCAAATTGCTCAGGCTAATGCAATTTTAACGCGTGGATTTGATGATACTTTTTTAGCTCCACACTCCCGTTATGCGGATTTTCCAATTGATAAAATTAGCAATTATACAGATTTAACCATCCTGGCAAAGTCCGATATCACAGGGCCTTATTTAATGGCAACCCCTGATAAACGTATGGCATTTGTAACAGGGCATCCAGAATATGACTCATTTACATTAGCTAATGAATATGTTCGTGATGTAAAGGCAGGTATGAATCCAGATATTCCTTATAATTATTTTCCTGATAATAACCCTGATATTGCACCAAAAGCAACGTGGCGTAGCCATGCATATTTGTTATTTAGTAACTGGCTTAACTATTATGTTTATCAGTTAACGCCATATGATTTGACTACTCGTAATTTAACGATTGATGATTAATTTAGTTAATGCTCATCTTCTACTTTGCTAGTATCCGATATGTTAAAATTAACAGGAAATTAAAAGAACTCATTTCAATTGTTGTTAATGAAATATAAAAAACAGCGATAATTTATCAAATATTAGCAAAATGTATTTTTGATTATATGGTTAAACTTGTAACCAAAATGTTACTGGACCATCATTGATCAAAGATACTTGCATGTCGGCGGCAAATTGTCCTGTTTTAGTTGATATTTTTTGTTGGCATTGTTCGACAAAAAATTGGTAAAGTTTATTTGCTTCATCAGGTTTTGCGCCTTTAGTAAAACTGGGACGCATTCCTTTTTTAGTATCTGCTGCCAGTGTGAATTGAGAAACAACCAATACTTCGCCGTTAGCTTGGCTAACATTTAAGTTCATCTTTCCTTCACTATCGCTGAAAATACGGTAACCTAATACTTTTTCACATAAACGAATTGCTTTTTGTTCGTCATCACCTTGCTCAACACCGAGTAAAATTAGTAAACCCTGGTTAATCTGCCCAACAATATTATTCTCTACTGTAACACTAGCTTGTTTAACTCGTTGGATTAAGGCGATCATAAATTAATTACTCCGATAATGGCTGGTTATCAACGCCATGCTTTTTTTGTTGGTTATAGTCAGTTAAAGTTGCAGCAAATTCAGCACCGAACAACACAATACACCAAGAAAAATAAACCCAAACTAACATAATGGGGATGGATGATACAACACCGTAAATAAGTTGATATGTTGGAAATGAAGTAACATATAGCGAAAAAGCACGTTTGCCTAATTCAAATAATATTGCAGCGACAAGCGCACCAATGAGTGATTCTTTTAATGGCACAGGTTCGGTCGGAATAATACTATAAAGTAACCAAAATCCGATCACCGAAATTATAAATGGCAGCATGTTGAGTAAAATAGTATTTGTTGCTGCTGTTGAAAACCATTTTAGCGAAAATATGTAAGAGCTGACAGCTATGCTAGAGCCCACTAAGATGGGTCCCAACGTTAAGATGGTCCAGTATATAGCTAGATTGTACATAAAAGAACGTTTTCGTTTAGTTTTCCAAATACGATTAAGTGTTGTATTAATGGAATTGATGAGCAGTAGAGAGGTAACAATCAATCCAATTATGCCAACAAAGGTCATTTTTTTCGTATTAGTGATGAACTGCTCTAGGTAGCTTTGGATGGTATCACTAGCGGTAGGAACAAGGTTATTATAAATTAGTTGTTTTAATGATTGGCTAGCATCATCAAACATCGGGAAAGCGGACAGTAATGAAAATATAACGGTAATAAGGGGAACTAGTGCAAGTATCGTAGTATAAGCAAGCCCAGCAGAATAGGTTGTTAGGCGATCGTTATTGATCCTAACCCATAACATTTGGGTAAATAGCTGTATTTTATTAAGTAGTTTCATCGTTTTTTTCTAGTTAGAAATAACACAATTATTAATCCCATTATTATTTAATGAGTTTAATACGCTATTTGCTTCTTTTTTACTCGTATATGGTCCTACGGTGACACGATATAACTGACCTGAAGAAATGTTGCTACTAATGCCTGTCATCGCAAGCTTGGCTTTGAGTGTGTCGGCATTAGATTTATCCTTGAATGCTCCACATTGTAATAGCCATTTATTGTTAATAGTTGGCGCTGTTTGTGATGCTACGTTCGAAGTCTGATTTTGTATTGTATTTCCTGGTGAGGAAGGGGTAGCGATACGTGCATTATTAATAAAACTATCTAATATTTTTTGTCTTTCATTAGCAATTGAGCTTGATGCTAACCCAGAACTAGCATTAGGCGCTTCTAATTCTTTTAGATATGTCCAACGCTCTTGTGGTTGCTCTGGTAAAGTCATCACGGGCGGCTGCGTTTTTGCTTTTGGTCGTTCAATAGCTTTTTTAGGAGAATTATTTGCAATAAGATAAAGGATAGCGGAAAATAGAATAATGATAATAATAGCCAAGAACATCATCAAATTAGGCTTATTTTTTTGCTTGTTTTTTTTGGGTTGGCTCTTTTTTCTTACATAATCGCGCTGAACCACAATAAACTCTCTTCTATTATTTTATTAATATTGCGTGAATGATTAGTATACAAATAAAAAAAGTGGCTTACACCACTTTTTGTTATTTTTCTTTAACTATGATAGTTAACAGATAAATATATTATGCTAATGCTTTAATTTGTTTAATTAAATTTGCTTTATGACGTGCCGCTTTGTTTTTGTGAATTAAGCCACGAGACGCTTGACGGTCAACAACTGCTTGCATGTCTTTGAATGCTACTTCAGCTGTTTGTTTATCACCAGCTGCAACAGCTGCGTAAACTTTTTTAATATAAGTACGCATCATTGAACGGTTACTAGCATTATGTTTACGGCGTTTTTCGGATTGAACCGCACGTTTCTTAGCTGATTTGATATTAGCCAAAGTCAACTCCCAAGTTTGTATAAAAATTACATATTAATTAAGGTGGCAAAATATGCCTGATTTTATCCATTTTGTCAATGCCGTTGCACAAAAAAAATATAATTGGTAATTTTTTGTTTATAATAAATGTTTATTATTTGTTCATTAAAGTCTATAACCTAAAAAGAAATTTTATGTTAGAATAAAAAGAGTTTTATTTTTATTATATTTTATAAGAGGAAATCTCATGTCTATTATTAGAATGCAAGATCTTGATCTAAAAGGAAAACGCTTATTTATTCGCTCAGATCTTAATGTGCCGGTTAAAAATGGTAAGGTAACTTCAGATGCGCGTATTAAAGCATCACTACCTACTATTGAAGATGCCATTAAAAAAGGTGCTAAAGTAATGGTTACCTCTCATATTGGTCGTCCAACAGAAGGCGAATATAACCCAGAATTTTCTTTACAACCTGTTGTTGATTATTTAAAAGAACATGTGTCATTCCCTGTCCGTTTAGTCAAAGACTACCTTGATGGCGTTGATGTAAAAGAAGGCGAATTAGTCGTTCTAGAAAATGTTCGTTTCAATGTAGGTGAAGGTAAAGATGACGAAACTTTATCTAAAAAATATGCAGCGCTTTGTGATATCTATGTAATGGATGCATTTGGCACGGCTCCCCGTGCCCAAGCCTCAACTCATGGTGCAGGTAAATTTGCGCCAGTTGCTTGTGCTGGTCCATTATTAGCCGCTGAACTTGATGCTTTAGGTAAAGCACTTGATAATCCAGCAAGACCAATGGTTGCAATTGTTGCTGGATCAAAAGTATCAACTAAGTTAACTGTACTTGATTCATTATCAAAAATTGCCGATCAAATTATTGTTGGTGGCGGTATCGCAAATACATTTATTGCAGCTGAAGGTTATGATGTTGGTAAATCACTTTATGAAGCCGATTTAATTCCTGAAGCGAAAAAATTAATGGCAAATTGTGAAATTCCAGTACCTACTGATGTCCGAGTTGCAACAGAGTTTAGTGAGACTGCAACTGCCACTGAAAAATCAGTAAAAGACGTTAAAGAAAACGAACAAATTCTTGATTTAGGCGATAAATCAGCTGAAGTATTAGCAGATATTATCAAGAACGCTAAAACCATTTTATGGAATGGTCCAGTGGGTGTTTTTGAATTCCCAAATTTCCGCCGTGGCACTGAAATTGTTGCGAAAGCAATTGCAGATAGCGAAGGTTTCTCAATTGCTGGTGGTGGTGATACTTTAGCCGCAATTGATTTATTTGGCATTGAAGATAAAATTTCTTATATTTCAACCGGTGGTGGTGCTTTCCTTGAGTTTGTTGAAGGTAAAAAACTTCCTGCTGTTGCAATGCTAGAAGCTAGAGCAAAAGCATAATATAGGTTCAGTGAAAAGGATGAGATAGTTACTCATCCTTTACTTTTT
>NZ_LZGV01000009.1:0-1458 GCF_001690265.1 Gilliamella sp. HK2 | reverse complement strand
AATGGCTTAAATCCCTTATTTAGCTAAAACGTTAAACGGTTATCACTTACTGGTTTAACTAATATAACCCATTAATATTCAGCACTATTTATTTAACAATTGAAAAAAAAGATTAAATTTTACACTAAAACAGTGTATGCTTTTTGGCTGAATTGTCTGTTTTTTGCACTCAGTCATACTGAGTATACGATTAAATAATAACTAAAATAAAAATAAACGGAATAAATTATGAGGAATAATAGGAGAGCAAAACATGTCGAATGAACTTAATCGCCTTTTGGATCAACTCGGTGGCGAGTTTAGCCATTTAATGGCCGGCTTAGGGGGCGTTAGTCATAACCGCTATACCTTAACCGTTGATGGGCTGACCGCACCAATTTCAGTTTTGCATGTTGACGGTGATGAGCAGTTAAACCAACCTTGGCGTTATGTGGTTACCTTTACCTGTCCTGACAAAACCTTATCGCCCGATGCGTTCCTTAATCAAAAATCGACTTTCTCCTTTAATCCTGTTATTAACAAACCATTAACTTCCGCTATTCGTTCACTAAGCGACTTGCCCGCCGTGACGAATAAACGCACCTTGCATGGGGTCATCACTGAATTTAGCCAGCTATCAGTCAATAAAGATGAAGCTCATTACCAAGTCGTGTTATCTTCGTGCTTAGCACGGTTGGCCGTGGGGAAAAATAGTGCCATATTTCAAAATCAAAGCGTGGTCAGCGTGGTTGAAGAAGTGCTACGCAGTCACGGCTTTACCGGCATTGATTACCGGTTAGCGCTCAAAGACAGTTATCCTGAACGGGAGTTTATCTCCCAGTGGCAAGAAAGTGACCTGGAATTTATTCAACGCTTATTGGCCGATGTCGGTATCTGGTTTCGCTTTGAAACCCATGCCGAGCATGATTGTGATGTGATGGTATTAAGTGATTATGAACAAGGCTATGTACAGGTGGCCAATATCGACTATAAACCGCCGAGTGGTATGGCCGATACGGGTGTGGAAAGTGTTTGGGATATCACCTTACATAGCGAAGTGGTACCCGCCTCAGTGACCGTTCAAGACTATAACTACCGTGATGCCAAAGCCGATTTACTCACCGATATCAACACCCAACCCAAAGTCCTCACCACCGATGGCAAGGACTACCGTTATGCCGAGCACTATAAAGGCTTAAATAGCAACGGACAAGATAACTCGCAAACGAGTAACAAAAATAACAATGGCGTTGGTAACCATGGTAATCCTAATGGTAATAACCAGTATAACGATAATCAAAACGATAATCAGATTGAAAGTGGTCAGTGGTATGCCCGTATTCGCCATGAACAGGCGATTAGTCAGCAAATTATCATTAAAGGTAAGAGTAATCGCTATAACCTTGCCCCCGGTCAATGGATTAATATCAACGGCAGTCCGCTAACGAATATTAATGACGGTATCCTCATTTTAAGTGT
>NZ_LZGV01000008.1:0-10662 GCF_001690265.1 Gilliamella sp. HK2 | reverse complement strand
TAATTATATTAATTATTAATCTGTAATGAGATGAGCATTTTTTAATAAATCCATTACATAATCAGAGTGTAATAAATCTGTAGAGGTATTAACAAAATTTACATTTTGGTATTTTTGTATAATACTATTTTCAAATACCGCTCTATTTTTGTAATAATCATTAGGGTACATAATAACTTTTTTATTCAACATCGCTGCAAAAATAGAAATATGTAAGCGGTCTGTTTCAATCACATCAAATTGTGATAAATAACTAGCCAAACTATATGTCACGTATTTTGATAACAAATAATTACCCCACAACTCTCCATTCCAAGATAATGAAATGTCTTTATTAAATTCATTAACATAAAGAAATTTAGATGACTCCCCATCAGTTCGTAAACAACATCCGTGTCCTCTACCCTTAATAGCAAACTGTGACAATTCATTTTGTGGAAAATAAAAAGCCATATCATCAGATAAAAACAGATTATTTTTATTAGCCCCATTTAAAACGCATAACTCATAACTAACCTTTTCTCGGCAGATTATAATTAAATTCCTATGAGTTTCTTGAACAAGATCTTTATAGCCCCAGATAGTATGAGGTAATATAATACATTTATTATTATTTAAATATTTTTTTAATTTTTTATATAAATGATCATACTTACCTTCTACTAAGTTTCCCCCGCCACTAAAAAATAGAATTTCATTAGAAACAGAAATATCATTATTAGGGTCGATAATCTCATAACAAATATTTAATTCATCAAATAAACAGTATGTCGAATATGTAATAAATGCGTCACCGGCATTCCCCGGGTTAGTAATAAAATAAACTTTTTTATCGGAATAACTTGATAAAAAATCTCTCATATCAATTTTCATCACACTATCACCCCTTATATTATTCAACTTTTTTGTTTTTTCCAACGTCGAATTTTTCTAATTAATAATCTTATCCTATTATAGATCGTCACTCTTTCATTCAAGATTTTCTTTACTTCCTGATTTGAAAGCATCAATTGATGATTAAGATGTTCAATTGAGTTGCCTAATTGATGCGCTAATGCTCTAATCTCATTTAAATTTTTATCCTGTTCAAGCAATAGAATTTGTAATAAACCATAATTTCCTTGCGATTCTTGAAAAGATTTTCTAACCAATGCATTTTTGTAACGGATTGCATAAAGTTTATGCTTATTAACACCAGCATGTACAGAATTTCCATAGATAGATGTTGCATTAACTCTATGATGATAAAAAGCAAGTTTTTCATTTAACGTTAAAATTTCACCACATCGAAATAGCCTCAAATTATAATCCCAATCACCTAATACTGGTAAATCAGCATTAAAAGGCCCTATCGATTTAGCAACATTCATTCTAATGAGCAAACAAATTGGAGGAGTTATATTTCCTTTCAAAAGGACTGATATATCAACATCATCACGCCAATACCCCCATTCATATCTAGCGGTTTCTTGAACATAATTATTTGTGATTTCTTCATGTATTACAACACAATTTGTGATGACAGCAACAGCATGTTTATTCTCTTTTAAAAAATTAGTCGTTTTTTGTAGAAATTGAGGAGTCCATGAATCATCATCATCATGAACGACAATGAATTCCTCAGAAGCAAGTTCAAATCCTTTATTCGAAGCGGCTTCCATACCTAATGATTTTTCGTTATGTAAAAGAGTTAATCTACCATCGAAAGAAGAAGCATATATATTTACTAAATCTTCTACTGATTTTTTATCCCCTCCATCGTTTATCAAATACAAATGCCAATTCTGATACTCTTGTTCTAATACACTTTTTAAAGCCCTTGCTAATAAAATAGGCCTATCTTTGGTTCGCATAATAACAGCAACAGATCCATCATGTTTTATATAATCAACATTTTCATAATTTTGAATGTAAGATGGGTATAATTGTTCTGATATATTCATTATATATTATCCTAAAATAAAACTTTTTAAAATTGTCGGGTAATTGTAATTAGATAATTCGTTACTAACAATTTGATACAAATGAGCATTGTCAGAATAATATCCATTATATTTCCAGTAAAGTAATTGACCACATACCCAACCTCCTCGGTAAATCATAGGATATATTTTCTCATCCCAAGGTTCTTCATTTGACCAAATCAAAGGAAAATAAATCTCATGATCATATCCTGGAGCATGTAATATATTTCCCAATTCTTTAACTTCTAGACTAGTAGGAGAACAAATGACTTGAGCTAAAGCTCCTTTTGCCGTATTTACATCAATGTAATCAGAATTAATTCCGAAAACATCTTCATTTTTAACCCATTTAGATATAACTAAATGCAATCCCTTATAAAATCTATTTAAATTCACTACTTGTTCTTTAAGATTATCTTTTTTTTCTTTGAAAATAGGAATATATTTTCCCATTGATTCAGTGAAACCGATAACAGATTCATGATCTGCTACATGAAGATTCTCTAATATATTAATGCTATTTTTCATTAAGAAAGTTTTATTAGGATCATTGAATTCACTAAAAAATGCAGCATTCATTAATCCGTTGTAAAATATTCGTCCAGTAGCCAAACCATTGTGTAATCCATAATAAAACCCAGATATTTTTTCTTTAATACCATGATTTTCTCTAAACAAAGTTAGAGCTTGCTGTAAAGTACCAGACCATCCCAAATCAACTATTGCTATTTTTTTAGAGCTAAATATACCTTCTTGCTCATAGTATTGATAGGAATTTTTGTATTGCTCTTCAAATTGAGGTAGTAGTAAAGGAAGTAAATCATGTCCAAGATAAAATTTAAAATCATCCAATAGCGAAAAATTAAATTTGCTATCCAAATCACCAAATTTATTAACAAAATTATTTACGTCAATATCAGATATATTAATTTTTAATCTTGTTAGAACGTCTCTATTAGTTTGCCCTTCAACTATATTATGGTTAGAAAGAAAAGTTAAAGATGCCTCAGAAAGTTTGTTATGTTTTTGACATTCGATGTAACACTGGCTATATCCAAGAACAAGTCTAGAAATATATAAATAACTTGATGTTACACCACATAGTTTATCAAAATTAAATTCTTTCCATAAATTGTAAATAATTTGTGCATCACGAGAACAAAAATAAACATGTTCAATTTTGTTTTTTCTAACGTGATCATTCAACCATTGAAGGAAGCTATAAATAAAAAAAGAACCACAAGAAATCCCGAAAGCAAACCAGAAATCTTTAGACATTACCTTATCTGTTAATAAAATCATTTTTTTTATCAAAGAAAAAGGAATAATATCTGTTGACAATTGCCCACCTAATCTTCTTTCTGTTATGAGAGAATTGTACCAAATAGTATCTATACCGTTTCTTTTAGGCACCTCAACATCTGAGTAATAGTTATCACCAATATGTAGGATTTTTTGATTAGTGTAATCATCAAAGACGTTTTGCCAAATAGTACCGTGATTTTTAGTCTTTAATAAATCGCTTGATAAATATAATTTATCAAAAGATGAAACTCCAACTTTGCTTAACATTTCTTTAATTGTTTCTTCATCTAAATACATATCAGAAACTAAAATAATTTTTTTATTTTTTTCAAAAATTTTATTTATCAAAAATAAGTTATCTAAAGATGGAACACAATAATTTATTTCGATCATTATTTCGGTTTGCTTTGCTTCTTCTATAACATCTCGATACTCAGGATAAGTTATCTTCAATTGTTCATAAATATTATCTAAAGTAACCTCTTCTATATTTTGTTGATAGGCAATATCTCTAGCAATTTTTTCTGATTCGAATCTGGCAACAGCAAAACCAATACAAAAATAACCTTTTTCTATTAAACATTTTTCTACAATTGAAAAAACATCTATAGGACACTCAACTAATCTCGTTAAAATAGTGTCAAAAATATCAAAAGAAATCACTTCATAATGCTCAATATCCTTTAAAACCCTTTCAATATAGGTATCGTCATATATTTTAGCATTTTGAAAAAAATAATTTTTAGTTGAATTTAATAAATTAATAATATTTGTTTTCACATTGAATTACCTAAATTAAATCACATATAGCTTTTCATATTACAACTAACCGTATCAGTATAACACTAATAAAGATCTTTTAAATATATTTTAAAGATATTGCATATATGTTAAATATCATTCACGATATTAGGATTAAGCTAGAAGACCAATATAAATGCATACGTCAATGCCATTTGTTATAATTTTTTGTTACAATATAGATAAATTTATCACCGCCCTATCCCATAATCCCTCAACTTATTAGCAATTGCTGTATGCGACACGCCGAGCCGTTTAGCGAGTTTTCGGGAGCTTGGGTATTGGTCATAAAGTTTTAATAAGATTTCTTTTTCAAACTGCTTGGTTATTTCATCCAGAGTTTTATTTTCGATATTGTTGACCCATGATACTTGTGATTTAGGTGTTGGCAATACGATATTTTTAACCGTTAATATTGGGGTAGTTAATTGGGCTAATGCAGAGTATAGAATATTTTTAAGTTGTCTTACATTGCCTGGCCATGAATAGTGAACAAAGTAGTCAATAAGGTCATTATCGATCGCAGGTGGTATGAACCCTTGTTTATTGGCAAATTCATTAACAAAGATATGCGTAAGTGGCAAAATATCATCTTTACGTTCTTGCAATGAGGGTAAATTGAGCGACAGTACATTAAGTCGGTAGTAGAGATCTTTTCTAAATTTACCTTGTTCGACTAAATCAGCTAAATCGACTTTTGTTGCACAAATAATTCTTACATCGACATAGACTTCATTATCGTCACCTACTCGCCGAAAATAACCATCATTAATAAAACGTAATAATTTGGTTTGCATTTGAAAAGACATTTCATCAATGCCATCAAGCAATACTGAACCACCATTAGCTTGCTCAAAAAAACCTTTTTTACTTTCAATCGCCCCTGGGTAAGCGCCTGCTGCGTGCCCGTATAATTCACTTTCTACTACCTCATCAGGCATAGCTGCACAATTTAATGCTAGAAAGGTTTGATCGCCGCGAGGGCTATATTGGTGACAAGCATTAGCTAGTAAGTCTTTACCAGTACCTGTTTCGCCTGATATTAATAAAGGTTCACTTTGCATAGAAAAAGCTTTAGCTTGTGCAATAAGTTTTTGCATAACTAAACTTTGAGTGGCAAAGATATCGAAAGCATGGTGCCCGACGACTTTGATTTTCGACAATCGTTTTTTTAAGTAAGCAATTGGTTGCACAACAAAGACTGTTTTAGATGGATCAACCATTTTTTGCAATAAAAAGTGCTGAGAATTTAAAACGATGATTGCATCATCTTGTTCATTTATATTTATTGTATTATCAAAATTAAATATTTTTTGATAATCAAAAGGTTGATTTAATACTAAAACGTTATGAGGAAATAATGCTTTAGCCGTATCATTATACGCAACTAGAAGTTGGTTATTATCAATTTCAATCATTGCTGCTTGCATATTCTTCCCACTTTTCACTAAGTTTTTTTAAATTATCACGTCGATGTTGCCACTGAGAGTTGTTTTTTAATTCAGCATAAGTGATTTTTGTATTAGTTAATAGATGTTTCGCTTTATTTGATATTAATGGATAAATCTTATTTAGCTCTGTTAATCTTTCTAAAATGGCAATAGTGCCTTGTCGATTATTACAAGCTAGCAGTAGATCACAGCCTGCCGCTAATGCTGCTTGGGCTCGCTCGGCATAGCCTCCCATTATTGCTGCACCTTTCATCGATAAATCATCGGAAAAAATCACCCCCTCAAAACGTAATTGCTCACGCAGCACTGTTTTAAGCCAATAAGGTGAACCACTAGCGGGCAGATCATTAAAAGCAGGATAGATAACATGAGCAGGCATAATGGCATCGAGTTTTTTATCAGCGATCAATTTGGCAAAAATTTGCATATCGTGTTCAATGAGTGATTTTTCACGATGATCAATAGGTGTTTCTTTATGCGAGTCAGCAAGCACATGACCATGCCCAGGAAAATGTTTACCGGTTGTTTTCATTCCTGCAGCATGCATACCATCAATCATAGCAGCAGCAACTTGATAGGCGATATTGATATCTTGATGAAATGAACGAGTGCCGATAGCAAGACAATGATGACCTAAGTCTAAAACGGGCGCATAGCTAAGATCGATATCAAAAGCAATCAGTTCCATTGCAAGTACCCAACCCGCATCAAAAGCTAACGATTTAGCTTGCTCAAGCTCATTAAGAGCCGCAAAAGATTGCGCAGGTGGAATAGCAGTAAAACCATCACGAAAACGTTGAACGCGCCCACCTTCATGATCAACCGAGATTAATAAACGCTGTGTAGAAACTGCCCGAATCTGTTTTATCAATTCTCTTAATTGAGTTTGATCCTGATAATTGCGACTAAATAAAATCACCCCACCAACCAACGGGTTTTGTAATAATGCCTTATCTTCTTCGGTTAATGATTTACCTTCAACATCAATCAGCAATGGTCCCATTATTTGTTATCCTCAATAACTTGATTTGATCCCTCGTTAATATTGGGTTGTTTAGAAAAATCTTTAGAGGTAGATCTAGCTAGAATTTCTCCACTTTGTGTTGAAATTAATTCCATTGCAAGATCTGCTCCATGGCTTTCATCAGGCACTTTATAGATAGTGGTGAAAAGAACATAGTTGGCATTTATTGACTTAGCCAACCCAATCATCTTACCTCGAGAAACTAACTTATCATCAGCCGAAATACCCAGTGTTTGTTTAGCTTGATTTATGACCTGCTTATTAGCCACTGTGAACGTGTTTTGTTTATGCATTAATTGGTGTAAAGCTTCATCAATTTGATTGCTTGCAAGATAATCACCGCTACGGTTTTGAATATCGCTAATTAAAATAAGCTTATTATCAGAGCTTGCAAGTGATGTATTAGCCAACTTATTGATAAAAGGCGATAAGATTAAATACCAATCCGTTTGTTTAACAATTTGAGGGGGCATTTCAATGACCGCCGTATCGCTAGACTGCGTTTCATCTACTGGCGGTTTCACTTCCACTTTTGGGGTATTGCTAATAAGATGACAGCCAGTTAACGCAAAAATCAATGCACTAGTAACAAATATACCTTTGAACTGTTTCATATAATGATTAACCTATTAATCGACCTAAATTTTTACCGCCCAATAAATGCATATGAATATGAAAGACCTCTTGCCCTGCATCTTTGTTGCAATTCATGATTAAGCGATATCCGCTTTCATCAATACCTTCTTGCTTTGCAATTTTAGCGGCAACGGTCACCATATGCCCTAATATCACTTCATCTTGTTCAGTAACATCATTAATAGTTGGAATAAGTTTGTTGGGAATAATTAAAATATGCTTCGGCGCTTGAGGAGAAATATCACGAAATGCCGTCACTTTATCATCTTGAAAAACAATATCAGCAGGGATTTCTTTTCGAATAATTTTACTAAAAATAGTTTCCTTCAAAATAATTTCTTGAGCCATCAAATTCTCCTTACTATGCATATACCTACAATTAACATTTTACATACTCAAGCATAACATATTTTAACAATAAAAATGTATAGAAATCGTTACATTTTAAAATGCATTTTACACCCTAAAAACCGTTCAGAAAAACTATTGATTTTATTTAAGTTTTTATTGTGAGTTATATTTTAATATCTCCTATAATTTGAAATACTCAAATGCAGAAGGGCTTGCTTATAACGATCAAAGTAAGTATTAAAACCACTTGGCATATTCATTTGTCAAATATAATAAGTTGATATATAATGCCACGTCGATTTCAACCGCCTATTTTCATGTTCCTTGCTTTCAATGGGTTGCGGTTGCCCCGACAGAAAGCTGATTAATCCGTAGGGAGCGATAATGCGTCATTACGAAATAGTATTTATGGTTCACCCAGATCAGAGTGAACAAGTACCTGGTATGATTGAACGTTATACTGGTACATTAACCACTGATGGTGGTAAAATCCATCGTTTAGAAGATTGGGGTCGTCGTCAATTAGCCTATCCTATCGAAAAACTGCACAAAGCACATTATGTGTTAATGAATGTTGAAGCAACTCAAGAAGCTGTTAATGAACTTGAAGATAACTTCCGCTTCAATGATGCAGTGATTCGCAGTTTAATTATGCGCACCAAACACGCTGTAACTGAAACTTCACCTATGTTAAAAGCTAAAGAAGAACGTCGTAGTTCTGAAGAAGATTTTAACGAAGTAAACATGGACGATGATTCCGACGAATAATCGTTTAGTGTTATCGGGTATTGTAAAAAAAACACCGATAAGAAAAGTCAGTCCAAGTGGGATTTCGCACTGCCAATTTTATTTAGAACATGTTTCTAAACAAATCGAAGCAGAACTCACAAGGCAAGCATGGTGCATAATGCCCGTAATTGCTAGTGGACAACAAGAGTTAAGTTACATAAAAAAAGGCAGCAAAATTTTAGTCAGTGGATTTATAAGTACCCACACTAAACGTAACCAAACAAGCCAACTTGTATTACATGCTGACCAGATTAAACTATTAGGAGAATAGCCAAATGGCACGTTATTTCCGTCGTCGCAAATTCTGCCGTTTTACTGCAGAAGGCGTTAAAGAAATTGATTATAAAGATGTTTCTTTATTAAAAAGCTATATCACAGAAAGTGGTAAAATTGTACCAAGCCGTATCACTGGTACTAGCGCAAAATATCAACGTCAATTAGCTCGCGCAATCAAACGCGCTCGTTACTTGGCATTATTACCATATACTGACAACCATCAGTAATTAGCAACAGAGGGAACATATAATGCAAATTATTCTACTCGATAAAGTTGCTAATTTAGGCAGCTTAGGTGATCAAGTTAATGTAAAAGCGGGTTATGCTCGTAACTATTTGATTCCACAAGGTAAAGCAGTAGCAGCGACTAAAAAGAATATTGAATTCTTTGAAGCTCGTCGTGCTGAATTAGAAGCAAAACTTGCTGAGACATTAAAAGCCGCTGAAGCGCGCGTTGCTGAAATTAATGCTCTAGGTAAAGTAACTATCGCTTCTAAAGCTGGTGATGAAGGCAAACTATTTGGTTCAATTGGTACTCGTGATATCGCTGATGCAGTTAAAGCTCGCGGTATTCAAGTATCGAAAAGCGAAGTTCGCTTACCAAATGGTGTATTACGTACAACAGGTGAATACGAAGTATTTTTCCAAGTACATAGTGAAGCTTTTGCTAAACTGACTGTTGAAGTTATTTCTGAACAATAATAACTCAAATTAAATAAAAACCCGTTTAATCTAGGCGGGTTTTTTATTGTTTAGAATATACAAAATTTTTATTTTTTATAAAATAATGGAATTGTAGTAACTTCTTGATTAATCACATTCATCAAACAATCGTATAACTAAAAACCATGATCCATTGTCCCCCTCACTGTGGTTGTAAAATGAATATAAACAGATTTTTGTAAATAAATTTGTGTATTAACAAATAATAATTTAAAAAAAGAGTTTTATGGTTATTTTTTATAACCAAATGTCACATTTGGTCACATAAGAATCCTTTAATATATAAACACCATGAAATCATGGTGTTATTAACAAATACTATAAGGAGAATTGATATGTCAAATTCAGCCGGTTGGCCAAGTAAAACAGGTAACCCTTCTGGTGGTGGACGAGATAATAACCCACCGAAAAAATAATAATTGACATAAAACTATTGCGACATATGTTCTTTTTGTTGCAATAGTTTTAATCTAATTCACTCATAACCTTATTAGTATATTCTTTAGACAAATTTTCAAGCATTTTCTTCGTGCTTGGTTTAATGTCATCGCCTAAATGAATATAATTAGCATAAATATATCCTTTATTTTTTATAACATCATGATTTTGCATAAATTTAATATACTCTTTTAAGGCGTATATATTAATATTATTTCTTGTTTTGGCTTTTCTAAAAGCGTCATACTTTCGCCTGATTTCTTCTGGATTTAACCTTTCGCCACTTATATGATTTGAATTATCATAGAATTCATCAAAAAAATTACGCTCATTCCATTGAGCTAATTCTAAATAAGTTTTAAATTCAGCCACAAGGTGTTCATATTCTGTACTAGTCTTTATTTCATTCATTGGTAAAAACACGCTTAAAATGTTTATTAAATCCACCTGGGTCCTTTTTGTAGCTAGAGTAATCAATTTTAGCTCTAGTTTCTTCAAGTGCATAAACACATTTGCTAAATTTTTTTTTATAATAATCACTATGTATCAATTTATTATCATTCAGACACATATTTATGATGCTATATTCAACCTTTGTTGGATACCTGT
This sequence comes from Gilliamella sp. HK2, assembly GCF_001690265.1. Taxonomy (NCBI): domain Bacteria; kingdom Pseudomonadati; phylum Pseudomonadota; class Gammaproteobacteria; order Orbales; family Orbaceae; genus Gilliamella; species Gilliamella sp. HK2. The sequence goes on along the minus strand of NZ_LZGV01000008.1, from coordinate 295 downwards.
TCTCAAAATTAGGAGATATCAAATCGTTGACTTGATATCCTCCTATACCAACTAAACAAACAAAAACTAAACGACCTATAAGACTTTCGTTAATCTTTTGTGTTTTATGGCAGTGTGGGCACTTAATATCTGGATCTACATCAAATTCTTTACTACATTCTTTATTTACACAAGTGCATTTCATCACCATTCCTTATAACACTATAATTATTATATTTTTTTATTTTAACTCTTTTACTATTATTATAAAACTATTATAAGCAATAAAATTTTAATTATATGTTCGAAAAATAAT
>NZ_LZGV01000007.1:0-2753 GCF_001690265.1 Gilliamella sp. HK2 | reverse complement strand
GCAAATCATTAATACCTTTGTGCTATTGCGTATAAACTAACTCCTCTTTTGTTGGTTGTCTGTAAGCCACAAAATAATCTTTACCTACAATAAATAATGTATTGTTCATATAAATGGCTTGATTGCCATTTAATAAAAATTTAGCTATAGGTAGTTCATCAATATTTTCAAATGTGACATATTCCAATTCGTTACTGATATCAATGTGATATTTTTTAAAATTTTCTACTTGCTGTTGATATAATGCCTCATTATCAAAAAATTGTTTTGAATTAGTCTTACCAAAGTTTACCGGATAAACTTGTTGATAATTAACACAAAGTTTTTTTTCATTAGCGTTTAAAGTTAATGTCGCACTATCAAGCTCTTCTAATTGACCACCCTCAAAACGTAAATAATTATTAGCTTGCTTACTTGTTAACAAAAGACTTCTAGCCGAATGTTTATTTGGATCTTTAGTAGCCCATTTGCTATAGCAATTAGACGTAACCGGTATTTCTTGAAACTTTCCTTCTTTTGTAATTTGAAAATGTTGTATTTCTATTGTTTCATCTTCAAAGCGTTGTTGGCGTTCAATGGAATAGTTTTTGTCTATATTGTAACCCCCAAAACCGGCTGGATACATATTTGTTGCCTCATCTCTTGTTGCGCCATAATAATTTTTTAATATTATCTTATCTAAAAAATCATATTGTTCTGATAAAAGGTAAAGATAAATTATTTGCTCTTCATTTTCTTGTGTGCCAGTTATTAAAATTGGATTTATCACATTATTAATTTGAGGTAGCTTTATTCCATTTAAATCAATTAAATAATTATTTAACTGTTCATATAAACTATCGTTATCGAATAAGTTTAAATAGTATGCAAAACTTCTTGATATATTTTGAGGATAATTATAATAATTCTCATCCTGAATGAATTTCGCTGATCTTTTAGAATTAATTGGTAAATCTAATGAGGGAAATTTATTACTTAATTTTTGAAATGAATACTTGTTTTGGGGTTTTAAAAAAGATGCAACAAAAGATTCATTGATAAATAATAACTGATCATTACCAAAAATCAATCTATGCTTTGGCAATAATAATTTAGCTAAATCAACATCTAAAACATCATCGAATTGTAAATAATTTACATCACCATTCGGTAAAATAAATTCGTTGATAATTGGATTTTCAATTAGATTTTTTGTGAGCAATTGGGATAAATCAGATGTTCGATGTACGCTGACATTATACTGGTTATTATTAATATAAATGATATTATTAACTAACTTAACTCGTAAATTATTCAAATAATTAGGGTTATAACTATCTTTTTTCATTAGATAATTATTTTCAATATATTTATCTAAAACCCAATAAGCTTGATTAATATCTTTTGCATAAACATATGAAAAATTAAAAAAAACATATAATAAACAAACAAGTTTTGCTAACGATATATATTTTTTTATTATATAAAAATAAAATCCAAACATGTTATTAGCTTCCTAAATTTTTAACTAACTCTTGTAAATATTTACCATTGATATCTTTTGCTGTTTTGACAAAAAACTGATTTTCCAAAAATTTACTCTCAAAAACCCGAACATCATAATGAGCCCAAACACTCGCTATACTTTGATTGTCACGTCCTCTTGTTGGATGGTATCTTGTATAGCTATTCTCTAAAGCAATACCATTAGAATGAAACCATCTGTATTCGGCATTTGTTTTTTCAGTTAAAATATCGCGAACTAAATCACAACAATTGATCCTTTCATCTCTACTGTGTTCAGATTTTGCTTTTTCTTTTTTAATGACATGGATATCAAGCGCTTTACCCATATGGTTAGTACTTTTTCGATTATTATAAATATTATCAGCCCAACATCGATAACCAGAAGATACGATTTCTACAGTCAAGTGTTGATATCGTTCATCTGAATCAATATAAAACATAATACTTCTTAATACCCAAAACAAAGTCCGATGTAAGCCTGGATATTCAATCCCATAGGCATAATTAGCACCTGTTTTTCCATTATTAGTTTTATTAAGCCCAAAACCATTACAAGTTGGCTCAGTCAGATTTTTAAAAGTTGAACATTGGCATTGAGCCTGTGTAAAAAATGAATCTATTGAATACTCATCTTGAAATCTATCAATTGCTTGTATAACTTGTATATCCACAACGCCTGTTTCCTCAACTTGCATATAATCACGTTGAAACTGTTTTATCATCTTTTCTGTTCTTTCAGTAAATTCATCGGTTGGTACATTGCCACCAAAACCTGCAAGGCGGATATTAATTTCCCGAATAATCTCATGCTTATCCCCTTTCTGAAAAAGAATCTCGCTTTTAGGGAAGTAATCTATCATCGCCACCGGATGAATAAACCACGCCTTGCCGTCTGCGGATAGATTGGACAGTTTAGGGGTATTGGCATCAGTGTTTGCGGTTGGGTTTTGAGCTTGTGCCTGTGCCACTTCTTTCCACCACAGTGACGGTTTAATGCGTTGCTCTTTTTCAAGTTGCCAGTTTGATTTGACATGCTCAAGGGCTTCGTCCACTTTTTTCATGGCAAAGTCTCGATGATAGGGCTCGATTATGCCGATTTTATCTAATATCGCTTCAATAGACTCTTTTTTTTGTTGCTTTTCTTCTTCAAACAGCTCATCTATCTCATTCCATTTACTTAATGCTTCATCGGCATACCATTCACTTTCATATTTGACCAGTAAATGCCCTATCCGCTCTGCGGCCCA
>NZ_LZGV01000006.1:0-1861 GCF_001690265.1 Gilliamella sp. HK2 | reverse complement strand
AAAGGGTTTCTCTAATACCACTACTTCGTTGTATTTTTTTCCTCTGACTATATTTTCAAGGCAATCATACCAAACTTTTTTCTTTTCTGCCGGTAACGGTAGTGTGGGCTTTCCATCTCTAACCACTTCCGTTAACTCAACATAATTTTTCGTTTTTTTCTCTCCTGATATTTTAACTTGTGTGCCCTCTGGTAGCATTGAGTAAAGTTTTTTATCGTTTTTATCCTTAAAGTCATTCCAGACTCTTAGACCTTTAGATTTAACTAAATTAGCGTTAAATTCTTTTTTTTCTTTCGCCAATGTTATATCCGTTTCACTACTCAATATTTCAAATTCTGATGTTGTTACTGCTTTGCCAGTATACACCCAACCTAAAATATCGACTTCTGTTCCTGTTTTATCACATTTGTATTTTATAGGTTTTAATTCAGGAATTGAAAAATACCCTTCGACAAAATTCGAAACAGCATACCATTCATATTTTTCATCATGCAAATCTAGATTTAAATTGACTTTTGTGCCTTTTTGTAACACGGCGCGTATATTTTTATTATTTGAATTATCGGGTTTTTCTCGAATATTTAACCCAGCTACGTAATCTAAGTCCTTATGCCCTACGCGAACACGATAAATATCCTGCTCCCAAAATGCGGGAGTTGGCTCTTTAGGATTTTTATCGTAATAGTTTGTATCAGCTAAATGCATATACAAACTATAAAAATAAAGACGGTGTCCCGGCTGTTTTTCTTTTGCTGGCTCTGTCGTGTTGGGTGTTGTCTCTGACGTTGTTGCCGCTTCAGATGAAGAGGATGTGTCGGTCGCTGTCTCTGTATTTGTCTGAGGGGGGGTAGCTGTTGTCGTCTCGGTACTATTACTTGGTGATTGTGCCTGATTAGTATCTGCCGTTGTTCCTTCTGTATTAGTGTTATCCTCGGTTGTATCGCTTTCTGATACTGGCGTTTCTTCTACACGCTCCATTTCAAGTAAGTGCCTAACCAGAACAAAACCCGTTGAGAAAAAAACAACTTCATCGCCTTTATCTATTTTTTGATAACGGTCATTAACCCGATAAGCGATAATCTCACCATCAGCAATACAATGCACTCTACGCTCTTTTTCATTCCCCAATTTTTTAAGAGCATTTAAATCAAAATGAACGCCACAGTGCATAAGCTTGTTTACACTGACAGGATAAAACCCCGTTGATGCCGACATTAATGCTTCGTAATAAGTATTGGCACTTAATTTTTCTTTTCCATTTACAATAACGGGATATTTCCATTTTTTTACTGCTGATAATGTCATTTTTTAGTTCCTTAACCTGAAAAATTAACATGGCCACTCTCTATTAATCGCCTAAGCGCGACATCAACATCACTTTTTGAGAATTTAAGTTTATTATCATCTATACGTGCCGGCCCCATCTTTTGCATCACATTACATTTAAGATACACATTATCTTGCGTGCCCAGTTCAATGCCGGCACTGCTGATTTTGATATAAGAGCCACCACAGATTAGGGTCAGCGCTTTAGTAGCTGTTATCTGTGTTTCACCATCAACACTGTCTATTTTTATATCTTGCTTAGCCGCCATATTGAGGTTGGCATTTTGGGCTTGTACCTCAATATCGCCTTGGTTAGCAAACAGTTTCATGCCTGATTTATGGGCAAATAACCCTATTGCGTCGCCAGATGATACGGTGATGTTTTTTAATGCGGTGATATCGGTTTGGTTTTCACTGGTTAGGGTTAAGCTATTACCTGTTGTCAGTTGGATGTTTTCTGGGCTGGTTAAGGCAATGCCTTCTTGCGCATAGGCCAGTAGGCCACTTTGGGTTAGCTCACTTAAGTTGGCTTTAA
>NZ_LZGV01000005.1:0-1452 GCF_001690265.1 Gilliamella sp. HK2 | reverse complement strand
TGCCCAAGGGAATACGATTAGGACATTCAAACTGTTAAAAAATAAGACAGTGTTTGCCATATTAGAGCGGTTTAATCAACAAGGTATTAAAACTAACCATATTGAAATATCCACCGATGGTAATGTGAAAAATCAATATCTGGATAATCAAGGCAATATATTATTAACCACTGACGAGGTTAAAGACCAAAACGCCCCTCAACTTTATGATGACTTACCATTCAACCCAGATGGTTTTGACATAATACTGCAAGAGGCAAATACACAATAATCAAAATATAATAAGGAATAAGAGTACGTTACATAAAAACGCTATAAGCCTAAATGGAAAAAGGTGAGGAAGAGATGAAAAATTTAGTCAGAATAGGGTTGATCTTCTTTTTACTGTGGATAGCAACTTTTCAATCTGTTTTAGCCGAGGTAAAAATGCACGATCAACAAATACAACTAGTAAAAAAACTAAAAACACAGGGCATTATGCCTAATAAAATCTATTACCAACATGATTTCATGCCTGCTTTTGATAACGAAGAAAGCTTTCCAGAAAAAGATTTATTCTTGTCAGTAATTGGTTTAGAAGACCACAAAAGAATGTATAGCACGGCAGTCCAAAGTATTGCTCAAGTTAAATTAAATCAGAATTATCAATATAGTGATATATGGCAACGTAAACGCAATATTATTGAAATATTATATCCGACCGATGCTTTTCAATCGCTAGAAGATGGTGTTTATTTTTATACATTAGATGAGCATAAACAATTACAACAACATGCTTCATTTGAAGACGTTTTTGAATTACCTTGTTATCTACGGGTTGAAAAAAAACGTGGTATTGTGGTTAGCACCCAGAAAAGGTGTTTAGCCTCTATTAGCCATTATTCCTATGATTATTTTGTAAATAATAATTTAAAAAATCTTAGAATTGATATGTATGATAACAATCATAATATTATTTACACCTCTGAAATCTTTTTTGATGAAAATACGGGGCTAATGACTCAATCAACCAGAAAAAATCCGATAACGGGGCGCTATTCAATTGAGAATTATATTAGAGAGGTTAATCTTTATAGCATTGAGGACTACTTTGATAAGCAAGGTATAAAAACCAATCATGTCATTCATCATAATCAGTCCTTAATACATGCCGAAAACCAAATACTTAATAAAGCCGGTCAAGTTATAAAAACGAAAAATAGGGAGCCTGAAGATATCTTTGATTTTGAAAAAGATTTACCCGAACCCTACCCTTACAATAAATTAATGATAAATGTAAAAAAAGCCCATATGTTATTTACGGATTCGTTGTTTGAACAGGGGCTAGATGATAATAGTCAATATGATAGTGAGGCAAAACAACGTGTCGAATATTTAGGTATTAAACCTAAGCAAGTTTATTACCACCAATTACCTTTTCCGGGTTTTATGGCAGAGCGATATAAAAACTTT
>NZ_LZGV01000004.1:0-3531 GCF_001690265.1 Gilliamella sp. HK2 | reverse complement strand
CCGGTAAACTTTGGTAAGACTAATTCAAAACAATTTTTTGATAATGAGGCATTATATCAACAGCAAGTAGAAAATTTTAAAAAATATCACATTGATATCAGTAACGAATTGGAATATGTCACATTTAAAAATATTGATGAACTACCTATAGCTAAATTTTTATTAAATGGCAATCAAGCCATTTATATGAACAATACATTATTTATTGTAGGTAAAGATTATTTTGTGGCTTACAGACAACCAACAAAAGAGGAGTTAGTTTATACGCAATAGCACAAAGGTATTAATGATTTGCTATGAAACGAGCATTAGCAGATGGATTACTGGAAAGTGAAAAGACAATCATTTTAGTTGAAAAAGAAGCCCAATTAGTTAAAGCTGCTAAACCAGCAGGTTGTTTAAGCCCTGGCGTGGGGATTCATTTTACCGATAATACCGAAAACTACTATATTAAAATCAAGCCGGTCTATACCTTTAATCTTCCCGCAAGATTTTTTTATACTTCAAACGCGCAGTCAGTATTCGGCACGGAGATTGACAAGGTAGTTAATGGTATTAATGGAAAAATACCGGCGAAAAAAGACGCATCGCAATCGTACACCTTAACGGCGAGCGAGAAAAAGTATTTAATGCTAATGTACCATTCACGTTATCCTGAATTAACCGAGGAAGATATCCCCGATAAAGTTGAGTTAGTTAGTGGCGGAAAAGAACAAGATACGAGGCTACCGAGCGTCTATTCTGAGCCCGCGAATAATGAGGATTTTTTTACAATTCGTTTTATGCTTGAAAACAAGCTGTACTGGATAGAATTAGATAATGTATTACACCTTCAAGGAGAAGATGGTCAACTCAATTCAAGCGCAAGTTATTGGCATGATTTTCCGTTATCATTAGCGAACATCCCTACAGAGGAAGACAAAAATACGGTATTAAGCTCACGCACCCTATCGCTCAATGCATTAGCGCATGACGGCTTGATAGCGATAGATGAAGACAACACAACATGGGTAAAAGTGACAGCACTGGATAAGCAAAGCCTAATGATACACGGTTGGGTCAATATAAAAGACAATGCGCAAGCACATATCAAACGGTGTAGCCCATGGCACTGGCCTGGGTTTGAAACGATAGAAGAAAAAGCCTCGATAGGTGAATTATCTAACAAGATTGGCAAAAATAAAGTGGCGAAATTGGATTTAGAAGATTACACGCCAGCGATGCACGCATTACACCAAATTTTGACAGGAACACTGATATATTCAACACAACGAAAAAAAGGTCTACCGCCACCTACTTTTACAGAAAGGGATTTAAAGGAAGCGCTACGCCGAAGTTGGGCCGCAGAGCGGATAGGGCATTTACTGGTAAAATATGAAAGTGAATGGTATGCCGATGAAGCATTAAGCAAATGGAACGAAGTTGATGAACTGTTTGAAGAAGAGAGACAACAGAAAAAAGAGATGATTGAAGCAGGCTTAAACGAGCTCGGCATCACCCAACCTTACCTACGTGATTATGTCTTCAAGTTGGTGGACGAAGCGTTTAAATATATTCAAACTAATTGGAAAATAGAAAAAGAGCAACGCATTAAACCGTCACTGTGGTGGAAAGAAGTGGCACAGGCACAAGCTCAAAACCCAACCGCAGACACTGATGCCAATACCCCTAAACTGTCCAATCTATCCGCAGACGGCAAGGCATGGTTTATTCATCCCGTGGCGATGGTGGATTATTTTAATATTGAAACGACAAAACTTTGGCATGAACCTTTAGAAAACCCACAAAGGACGTTCTTTAATTCAAAGAAGTCCAAGTTTCCTTGGAATGGTGCTTTTGGTTTTGTTAGGAATGAAGGTAATAAATCTCATGCTGGTTTAGATTTATTTGCAAAAATTGGCACACCATGTTTTGCTTGTTTAGATGGCGAAATTGTAAAAGCTCGTGGTGAAGGTAGCTATGGTAATGTAATCGTTTTAAAAGTGAAAGGTGATGATTTGCGCGCATCTCGAAACGATTATACGTTGGAGTTTTCAGGAAAAGGAAAAAATGAGTTTGTACAAGCGAGCGATTTTGATATAAACAGTGATTATTTTTATATTCGATATTGCCATTTACATGAAGATCTAAAAGTATCTGGAATACAAAAAGGTACCAAAGTTAAAGCTGGTGATCATCGGTTATACATCCGACACAGGAAATGCGAAAGGGCTTCCTAATACTCATTTACATTTAGAAATTGCTATGAATATTGATAATAATAAAACTGTAGGTGAAAAGAAGGAACTAGCAAAATTAGGCTATAAGATAAACCCTGCTTTTTTTGTCAATTTAAATCATATAGATATAGAAGAGCAAACAGAAGCAGTAATAAATGGTAAGAAGTATTATATTCAAAAATAGAGATAGAAATACATGAACAGAATAAAATATTTATTAATAATAATTCTATTACTACCGCAATTCGCACATTCTATCTATCGGATATATGTAGGAAATATTGGTAATAAAAAAGTAGAACTTTATATGAGTGCTATCTCCGATAGTGATTTTCATATTCTTTATGTTGATGATGAAACATATGAGATAACCTATTTAGCATTACCTGATAAAATAAATAATGGCTATTTTTTTAAAAGCTATTCTGATAATGAAGACTCGTTGACGTTTAAAAATTTTGATTTTAGCGAAAATAAGGCAAAATCCGAAGACGATTTTTTGATTGGAACTTCACTTAAATTCGGCGATTTTAAATTGAAAAAAGTTTTTGAATATAACGTAATCTGGAATAATGGTAATGAAAAAAACTATAAAGACTCTAAAAAATTAGTCAATAACACAGAATTTAAAAATATTGAATTTTTACAAAGAGACTTAACAGAAAACTTCTATTTTAAACTTTTATTATCTAAGAAAAAAAAAGAAAATATTAAAATCACGGGAGTTAACGTATATAGTAAAAAGAACGGCAAGTTAGTACAGACAATTAATAATATAAAAGGTTATGGTTTTTTTGCTTTTAATGCGATTCAAATAGGCGATTTTGATTTTGATGGTAATGAAAATGATTTTTTACTTGCTGATGGCGAAACACATGCGGCTAATGTCCCACAAACCTATTACATTTATGATGGATTGCAAAATAAATTTATTGATCCTAATTTAGAAGGATATACCATTCGTTTTGATTCAGAAAAAAAAATCGCGACTAGCACTAAAACTTGCGGTAATGAATTTATAGATCCAACAAGTATCACCATAAATAAAATGTATTATTTTAATGAAAACACTAAAAAATATAATTATTTAGATCAATATTGTATTGCTTATGATAATAAAAAGTTTTTTCAAAAAAAGTGTACTAAAAAAGAAAGACAAGATTGTGAAAAGGCGGTCGTAGAGGTCGGTGATGAGCCATAATCAAATGAATAGAAATTTATTTTTTATAAAGAACAATTCAATCTTGCTTCCTAAGTTTATTGCTCATTAATGGTTAAAATGAAACGCTAATATTAAAATATAGATAAGCCC
>NZ_LZGV01000003.1:0-1022 GCF_001690265.1 Gilliamella sp. HK2 | reverse complement strand
GGCAATACTATGGAATAATTGATAGCCTTCTTTAGGTAATGGTTTAGGGCTCATAAGTGGCATGGGTTCGGTGGTGGGGAATGGCGCCAAAGTCGATAAAATCACGACCAAAACCACGGGGACAACAAATAACATTATCAACAATTGAGTTATTTTCTGTTTCATGCCTTAATTCCTTATTTAGCTGTGCCTAACAAATGTTGATAAACCTCTAACACGGTACGGTTATCGGGCAATTTAGTTGCTTTAGCATTATAATCACAGCGCATTTTATCCCAACCGGTATAGTCACTTGGCATAGGGGGAATACTTTCGGGAATAATTTGGCTTCTGCCTACAATCGCGCCTTGTTCAAGCTGGTCTTTTTTCGATAACATATGCGAACTTTTAGTGCCAAATGGCGCTTCTGATATATAAAGCCGACCATCTTTGCCTAAAATAAAAGCCTGATCATTAACCACATCGTATTGCGGTGAATCATGATTACCTAAATAATGTCCAACCCCTAAATGAATAGTTCTAAATGAACGTCCTCCATCAATTGAGGTTTCAAAGTCTGAAAGTTCATAATAAGGAATAGAAATATAATTCTTAGCTGGATGCCGATAAGGTTCAGTGTAAACACGCCAAGAATGAGGTGCTATGCTGAAATAAACTTGTTCTTTATCATCAATAAAATACGCTTGCCCTTCACATCGATAACCCGTCAATAAAATATAACGGTTTTCATCAAAACGGTACACAATTTGCGAGGGCAGAACAAAGGTAGGCTTTCGTATATTATTAACTGGCGAAAGTGCCAATATCCCCAAGATAAAGAACAGATAACTCACCATTTGCCATCGCTCATGATATTGCTTAATGAGCATAATAATAAATAATGCGCCACCGATAAAGGTCGATAGTATTGCTAATATCATCATTACTTTTCCGCCCCAACCTCACAACGTATTTTATCCCAACCTTGGTAAGGTTCGGGTTTTAGATTTTTTATTGAATTTACCCGTAATTGATATTCTTTA
>NZ_LZGV01000002.1:0-13185 GCF_001690265.1 Gilliamella sp. HK2 | reverse complement strand
CTAAGCTTTTAGCTAACGCCGACAGAGCCACACAACCACCATATAAAGATATCATTGATATTTTATTCATGCTCCATTGTTGGGGAAATATACCTCAATCTGCCTTATTAAATGCAAAGATGATTTATGGTAATAGCATTATAAATGGGTTAAAGATAGCGGCTAATGATATAGAAAAAAATAAAGAAAAATATTCAATAAATTGTATTAATTTAGGTATATCTGAACAAAATACAAATATCATACTAAATGAAAGCTTGAATAAGCTTTTATCCTATTTAGAAAACCAAAAGTAATACCCCCTATTTTATGTATAAAAACACAGTGCTATAATGTACCTAACTGTATATTACTGTACCTTATCTTTATTTTTTGAGATAATGTTAATTAATAATTATAGATAATTTTGTTTTTTAAGTTTATTAACTTATTAATTTAATTTTTAATTTAAAAAAAAATTTTAGATAATTAAACAATAACATTTGAGATAATTAAAGATTTAATTTAATAAGGTTGCCACAAAAATTTAATTATTCTAATTTAAGCTTCATCGCTCAGCATATCCCTAACAGTCAATTTCAAAATCAATTTCAAGCAATAAATAGAACAATATTCACTAAGCCTAATTCTTGGTAATTATTTTAATATTTAAACCAACTCCATGTACAAAAATTTACAATATATAGTGACACTATCAAAATTTACTACTATATGTAGTAAATTAAAATACCCAACCGATTAAAAAACAAGCAAACGAATCAATGAGTGAAAAATATTTTTTAAGAGCATTTTTTCACTGGCTAATTCTTTACAAAATTAAGGTGATTATACAAATCCGATCATAAACTGAATTACTTGAAATTTAATTTATTTAAAAATCATAATGTTAAAAATGACGTTTATTAAAAGTCAGATCGCAAATCAAATAGCAGCATTTTTGCGGCGTTGCTAAAGTTAGGTAATACTTAACAACCAAAATTGTATTTAAAGGGCTTAGGGCGCTTATTTTGCACCTTATTTTTGATATTTACTATTTACTGTGCTTTATTTTTCAAAATACTTTGATAAAATACTAATCAAATTGATTACTTGGTCATTTGTACGGGTAGTTAATTGAAAACTATTAATGAGGAGTATCTAAGTTAGTAGTTTTAAGGGGATATGGCTTCTAAGTTTGCCGACCGCGAACCAACTCCCCTTGAGCAAAGAAATTAAACATGATAGAAATGTAACAAACTGCTTAATAACTTCAGTTATATATTGTCTTATCTACCAAAAGTAGTCAATGCCAATATCAACCAACTGTTCACTTATTAATCAACTTCTGTTGCTCCCTTTCACCCTCTATCATTGTTTAATTCTTTTTAATTAGTAACTTAAAAAGAGATTTTTTTATGAATGAAATTTTAAACAATAAAGATAGCCTTATCCCATTAAAAGATTTTATTGCCTTAATTGGTTATAAAAGCACATCCTCATATTATCAAATGCTCAAGAACGACAAAACCGCACCTAAACCAATAAAATTATTTGGTCGAAAAGTTTTTTTATCTAGTCAAGAAGTTAATAACTGGATCGAATCAAAAAAAGCGGCAAGGGGGTAATTTATGCAAATTGGGAACCCTCTATATCGTGAAATCATCGAGGGCTTAGATTGGAATTTAGATGCTTCCAGTCATAGCCAATCTAATTATAAAAAGCTACCTAAAAAGCCGAGAGCTTACCTATTAATTGCGTGTACTGGTGACAATGGTATTACCGAAAATGAGATATTACGCACCTGTAGGCTTTCTAGCGGTAGAAATTACTGTTCAGAACTAGAAAGAAAGTTAGGCATCACATTAAAGCGCATGGATGAACCTAATACCGACGGAATAGGCTCACACTATCGCTATTACCTAGCCAATAAGGAAGATGCTCAAAAGGTGGTTAATCTGATTCTTAGTTATGAAAATAGCTTATTAACTGAATCAGATATCAGCCAAATTTTAGCACTTTACCCAAGCAAAGCAGCTTAATTAATTGATTTTATAGCAAAGCTCATTTTTGAGCCGACGGCATCCCTTTGCCTAAATTTAGCTAAATGGGAAATAAACAGACAGATTAGGAATAAAACAATGACAGATTTTAATAATTTAGTGCCAGTAACAGAAACGCAATTCAACGGCAAATTACAGCAAACAGTTAGCGCAAAACAATTACATCGTTTTCTTGGTGTTGGTCGAGACTTTTCTAATTGGATAAAAGGAAGAATTGAGCAATACGGCTTTACTTTAAATGATGATTTTTTCATCTTTGATTCCCCCATTTTGGTGAATCAAAGTGCAAATAATGAGCAGTACTTCCCCAATGGGGGGATATCCCTCCCTAATGAATTAACGCCAAATTTGGCGAAAAATACCCGACGCGGTAGACCAGAAAAAGATTACATTCTCACAATCGGAACCGCTAAAGAATTGGCGATGATTGAAAACAACGAGAAAGGACGAGCAATAAGAAAGTACTTTATACGTTGTGAAGAACACCTTAAAGAAATCGCTCCAGCAATCCAGAAGAAAGCGCTTAATCGATTAAAAGCACGTTTAAAAGTCGCAGATTATAGCCGTCCTATGTGTGACGCTTTAACAGAGCAACGTAAAGCACTGGGAAAAAGCGCAAATAACACCGTATTTACTAATGAATTCGATATGATTAACCGCATCGTATTAGGTACTACATCAAGCAAATACAAGAAAGCCAATAATCTTACTGGTAATATTCGTGACCACCTAAACGAATTTGAATTAAACCATATCGCATACCTTGAGAACGCAAATATAACATTAATCCATATTGGTTACGACTATCATCAGAGAAAAGCCGAGCTAATAAAGTTATCTCATGCTTATTTGATCCGTCATATGGCACAGGTGGCTTAATTATGATGACTACATGCTCATTTAACATCCTCGCTACCCAATCCCTAAATAAGCGCTTAAATTGCTATTTTGACGGGATTAACGCCATCCAAAAGGTGAAATCATTCTTCTTGGTTGGCAATGAAGATTTAATTGATATCAATACGGGCATGCGCACATGCATAAAAACTCATTGCATGGGGTGTTTTTTTAAAAGTAGGTTTCTTGAGTCCATAAAGAGGAAAAAAGGAAAACAAATACCACCAATCAGTGGTATTAATTTAAAAGATTATTCTTTATTTGACTTAGCCAATTTTTCGCGACAAGTAGCAATAACCCAAGCGGAAAAGTTAGTATTTTCTTTCTTGGATTGTTCATCTATTTGTTCTATTAAATCATGGGGGAAGCGGATATCTTTACGTTTTGATTTACTTGTTTCGTTTGCCATATTAATTATTCATAAATTATTAATGCGGACAATATACACGAAAATAAAGAGTAAAAATAGTGTTGACATGTGCGGACAAAATAAAATATATTGTACGGACATTTTTGGAGTTAACGTATTAATAAAAGCAATAGCCCAAAGAGTTTGCGCCTCAATGAGCTATCTAACCACAAACATTAAACGGAGTAATGCTATGGCTAATAGTAATGATACCCTACGCCCTAAAAATGGGCAACCTGACCTATCTAATTTAATTTCTGTCTTAAATCTCTATCAAGCAGATGTTCCAACACATCATTTATTACAAGCTGAGAATCATTTTGAAGAGCTACAGCAATCTATTCTATATGGAATCGGTGCGGTTGGTAACCTGATGTTTTGGGCTAGTGAAAATGAGAGTTATTCCGAAAAGAACTTTAAAAGCGATATGCGAGATATTGGCTATTTACTAGCACAGTTAAGGGATGTTGCTTGTTTCGCTTCAAATCAAATTAACCTACTTGATGCCACACAAAACCATAAGGGAGGTAAATAGCATGTTGAAAATGAATTATAAAGAAAAATTCAATCATGAATCTAAACTTTTTAAATTCTACGACCTCACTACGGCCAAAGTATTTGAGGCATTAGCGCCTACAGAACAACAAGCACGCAAAAGCCTAGGCAAACCCTCTCTTATCTTTATTGCCAGAATTCGCTTATATCCAGTTATTGAACAAGCTAGAAGCTTTGGAGGTTATCAGTATGGGCAATAATAACGCTCAAATAATAAATAACATCGAAGCAAAACTTATTCAAGTTCGGAGCGTGGCTAAAATCGCCTTAGACAACACTAATCACAAGTGCGCAGGATATGACGAGCCTTTTATCGAACAAGCCGACATGAGTAATTTACTGTGGGTTATCGTTGATTTAGTAGAGCAAGCTTTTGATGAGTTACAAGAGTATGGGTTAATGGAGGATAAAAACAATGGCTAATATCTCACTGGACGCAATAAATACTATCAATACAAAATTAGGACAAGCTAACGCTATCACCACGCTTTTAATGGCTGATTGTGATTCAAACGCGCCAATTAACGAAGAATTACGCTCCTATGCCCTTGATGCTGTATCAGACTTAATTAACGATTCTAAAAAGCTGTTTAGAAGCGAAACCGAGCGCAAGGAGGCAAAGAATGAAAGAGTTTGATTTTGTCCATAACGATGACAGCACTATTACCGCATTAAGGCTCAAAAATAACCGATATATAGCGCTGATTTCTTTTGGCAAAGCTGAAATTCCTAACTTACTTGCCGATGTCACTAAGCGGCTTCCACCCGAAGTTAGGCGATACATGACACAAATTAAGGGGGATAAATCATGAATAATCAGCAAGAAGTAACAGCAATTCATCATAGTATCGTTGATTCTACCATGGCGATAATAGCAGGTTTATTTTTAATTGAGCAGATTAATAAAAACGGCGCCAAGGTGTTTATTCATGACGGTATCAAAATTGATATTGATAAAGATTTAATTGTGTTAGGGCTAAAAATGAATCTTAAAGATAGTTTAATTGAAGACTTTGGCGAAAGTGATGGCTTAAATCGCACCTATGGACTACTAAAAGAGATGTACAGCGAAAGCAATGATAAACCTATGGCACTAACACAATTAGGGCAAGAAATGCTTGCATCGTTATTTATTGATTTAGCCGAAGATATTAAAGCTGAATCTAGCTCGACAATTCATTAAGGGGATGTGATGAAAATCAATGAAATTACAACCCAAGCTATAGGTAAATGGGATTATATCTTTCAATCATTAGGTATTGAAGTGGGTAATGGCAAGCATTGCCCTTGCCCTGTCTGTGGCGGTAAGGATAGATTTAGATTTGATAACCAAAATGGTAGAGGTACTTACATCTGTAACCAGTGCGGTAGTGGTGACGGCTTAGAGCTTATCAAAAACTATTGCCAATGTGATGCTAAAGAAGCATCGAGTAGAGTAGTGGAGTGTTTAAATCTGCCTAATCAGAATAACAAAATACGGGAAAATCTCGTATTTAGGAAAATAGATTCCGAACAATTGCATAACGATAACATACCAGATAATCCCGTATGTAAAAAGGTCGAGTATTTGCTATCTAAAGCAACATTAGGGCAATCGGAATACCTGACCAAGAAAGGATTAACCTTTGACTTACCCTTGTTAGATAACGGGCGTATTTTTGTGCCTATGCTAAATCTTCATAATGAATACACAGGAGGTCAATTTATTGAAGTAGATGGTCGTAAGCACTTAATGAAAGGTTCCAATAAAAAAGGGGCATTCACCTTGGTCAGCTCAAAAATGAGCACACCTGCCGAGGTGTACGCAAATTTGCTCACACATAATGAAATTATTATCTGCGAGGGATTAGCGACTGGAATATCAATAGCAGAATTCCGCCATCAATCTATGGTTATATCAGCAATGGACGCCGGCAATCTTATTCATGTGGCCAAGTCTATTCGTGAACTAAATCCGACCGCTAAAATCATTATTGCAGGTGATAACGATATTGGTCATGATAAAAATACAGGTAAAGAAAAAGCAATAGAAGCAGCTCAAGCGGTAAATGGCTATTACTCCGTTCCTGATACAGATTATAAATGTGATTGGGATGATTATAGGCAACAATTTGGGCTTGATAAAATGTCAGTTTCATTTAATCAAATGTTGGCTCATGCTGATGATAGCGTAACCAATTTACCTAAACCGACTAATCAAAAAGATTTATCAGGCATGAATCTATCACAAATGGCATCAAGCCAGCGTGCCGAGCTACTCAATCAATATTATGACAATAACCTTGCAATTAATCTTACTACAGATGAAATCTATTACTATCAAGATAACGCTTGGCAACCCATCAGCGATAAACTGTTAATGCGAACACTAGCCGATTTATTCACTCAATCAGGCGAACCATTTAACCCTATGCGAATCAGCTCAGCGGTTGAATCGCTCAGGTTATCCCTGCCGATAATGGGAACACCTCAGAAAGATTTAATCTGCTTTAAAAATGGCGTATATGAGCTAAAAAGCCAAACCTTTAGACCGCACAATAAGCAAGACTGGCTATTGGTCAGTAATGATATTGATTACTACCCTGCCAAAGAAAATGAATCTTTTGATACTCACGCGCCAAATTTCGCTAAATGGCTAAAAAGAGCATCAGGCAATCAAGATAAGGCTAAAAATATCTTAGCTGCGCTATATATGATATTGGCTAATCGTCATGACTGGCAATTATTCTTAGAGATTACAGGCGCAGGCGGTAGCGGTAAAAGTGTTTTTGCTGAAATAGCAACGATGTTAGCTGGTAAAAACAATACCGTAATAGGCACTATGGACGCATTAGAAAAGGCAAGAGACAGGGCTTTAATCGTGGGTTACTCATTAGTCATCTTACCCGACCAACCGCGTTATATGGGCAGTGGCGCAGGATTAAAAGCAATTACTGGCGGTGATGAAGTCGCAATAGACCCAAAACACAAGCAACCCTACTCCTGTAAAATCCCTGCGGTAGTTTTGGTTATCAATAACGAGGCAATGAGATTTAACGAACGAAATGGTGGTATATCGCGACGTAGAGTTATCTTTCACTTTGGTGAGGTGATACCAGAAAAAGAAAGAGACTTAGACTTGGTCAGCAAAATAGAGCAAGAGCTACCCTCAATTGTGAGATTGCTATTAAATGAGTTTACCAGTCCAACAGAAGCTAAAGAAAGGCTACACCAGCAACAACAATCAGATGAAGCGACGGCGATTAAACGTGAATCTGACCATTTAGTGGATTTTTGTAGTTATCTTGATGCGCTTGATTACCCCAATGGTATGTTTATTGGCAATATGGGAATAATGCCCTTTAACCCCCGAAAATATTTATACCATGCTTATATTGAATACATTCGCAATACAGGTTTAAACAATCCGCTATCACTAACGCAATTTGGCACATCACTTAATTATGCAATGAAAGAAAATGGTAAAGACTACATGCGTAAAAGAGCAAATAAAGGGATGAGAACCAACGTAGAGCTTAATATCAATACGAGTCAAGACTGGCTACCTAAAGCCGAAGAACCAAAACTTAAAGGAGTATAAAAAGAAAATGAAATCATTGAAAGCACTTGCTGACGCTATAGCGGAAACTTATGTTAATGAAATGATAGCTAAACAAGGTAATGCCGTATTTACCTTTGTTAACGATGGTGACACTTACACAGGAACTATCACAAAAGAACAATTATCATCGGGGTTAGTTGAACTGGCGCTATTTTGTACAGAAAACGGTAGAAAATCTGACCCATTCCATTTTATCGAAGATATGATTAATTTTTATAGTAAACCTTGGCATATAACTGACTGGGGGAATC
The DNA here is from genome assembly GCF_001690265.1 of Gilliamella sp. HK2. NCBI lineage: Bacteria > Pseudomonadati > Pseudomonadota > Gammaproteobacteria > Orbales > Orbaceae > Gilliamella > Gilliamella sp. HK2. The sequence goes on along the minus strand of NZ_LZGV01000002.1, from coordinate 5,433 downwards.
GAGCGATAAAAATATATACCGAACAATCATTACTACAAACCCCAACGCGCGTTTATCATTAGGAGATTATTATATGGCGACATACTTTCCACGCGACGAGTATTTTACTATTACTTGCAACGTAGAGCTAAAAGAGTTACTAGAAGCAACCGAAAAAGCTAAAAAAGAACTCAAGGAATTAAGTGATAGTGGATCGAAAGCATCAAAAGGTATAGATAAACTAGAATCCTCAGCAAAAAGTGCGGGTGGGGCACTTGGTAAACTTACTACTATTGCCAAAGCCGTATCTGCTGCGTTAGTTTCTAGCCAAATTATTTCATACGCACAAAGCTGGAACGAGCTAGAAGACCGAATTCAAAACACGGGTGCTACAGCCTCACAAACTAAAGATATTCTAGACCAGCTTTTGGCCATTTCTGACCGAAACGGTCGTACAATTGAAGAGTCATCAGAGTTTTACATCCGCTTATCTAATTCAATGAAAGAATTAGGTTACAACACCCAAGGCACGCTATCTTACATTGATACGCTATCCAACCTGATGACAATCAATAAAACCAACTCATTAAGTGCAGAATCCGCTATCAATGCTCTTACCAAGGCGCAGATGAAAGGTAAACTAGCTGGTGTTGAAGCTATGGCGGTGTTTAACGCAATGCCGAGCATATTAAAAACGCTAGGTAAACAGCTAAATAAAACCGAAGCCGAAGTTCGGAAAATGGCGTCTGATGGCAAGTTATCTATGTCCGACTTTACCGATGCGATGATTGCCGCGCAGGACGAAACGGCAGCATTAGCTGACAATATGCGAAATACGGTAAATGACGGCATTAATCGTGTTACGAATAACCTAAAAAAATATTTCGGCGAACTCAATAATTCAACTGGCGCAACCAAGGTTTTAGTTGATTCGCTAATTCTAATGTCCCAGCATGTCGATATCTTGATGACAGGGGTTGGTGCGCTTGCTGCTATTTATGCAGGTAAATATATCACATCGTTAGCTAGTGCGACAAAGCAAAGTGTTGAACAAACCATCGCGAATATTCGACAAGCTCAAGCTGAAAAAGCAGCAGCACAAGCGGCACTACAGCAAGCGCAAGCAGAATTGGCAAACGCAAGAGCTGCTCAGCAATCGTTAGCCGCACAATTAAAATTAGCGCAAACAGAGACAACTAGAAACGCTATTAGAAAGCAGTTAAAAGCTAGCACTGAAGCATTGACCGCTGCTACAGCTAAACATACAGCAGCGCAAGCACGGCTAAACGCAGCAATAAAGACAACTTCTTTAGCTGCCAATGGGTTACGTTCTGCAATGGCACTATTAGGTGGTCCTGCTGGAGCAGCTATGCTAGCGGCTATGTCTTTGTATTATTTCTATGAAAAAGCCAACCGAGCGAAAGAAGGAGCGATGGGTTTAGCAGGAAAAGTGAAGGAACTTTCTGAGCAGCTTAACCATTTTACAGATGAAAGATTGGTTGTTATCAAAGATGAGGCGGTTAAAGATATAAAAAACGCACAAGAACAGCTAAAGCTATTGCGCTTTGAAATGAAATCAACACAAGAAATTTTAGACGGGAAGGTTCCATTTATAACTGAACGTCGAACAAACGAAGCTATCGCAACTAGAAACAAGCAGCGTGCGCAAGAAAGAGATATTCTCGACGGAATACTTGCGGCTCAAAAACAAATAGCAGAAGTCGAAGAGATACTAGCATCCCGTATAGGGCCAAAGCTTGTAAATAACGGTAAAGAATTGGCAAAAGTCTGGGATGACGCATCAAAATCAGAGATTGATAAAAAAGTAGCAAGTTTATCCAAAGAGCTAGAAATTGCTAAGTTGAAAGCCAAAGAAAATAGCGAGGCGGCGTTTGTTTTAGATGGGCTTTACTCGACTTTGGGCGATAGAGCCGATGAGTATAAAGAAGATTTAGTGGCTTTAGCTTTGGGTCAAGCTAACTTTACTAAGTTAACAAATGACCAAGTCGCAGCTTTGCAGCCATTGATAGCGCAGTTAAAGGCGCTATCAGTTGAAAACAATAAAATTAAAAGTAGCAACAAAAAAAGCACAACAAAATCATACGCAGAGGAAATTAAAGAACTTAGTGACAAGCTAGAAGTGGCTAAGCTTGAAGCGCAAGGTCTTACTGTTGAAGCTGAATTACTTGCAATTACTCAAAAAATGGGCGGCAAAGTTACAGCAGAACAAACGGAAAAGCTTAAAGAGCTGATTGAAACATCTCAAGCGTATAAAAATCTGGGTTCGCTGAAAAGCCCGATTGAAGTCGAGGAAGACTCATTTAAGCAATCTAAAAAATTATTAGATACTTTGCTAAACGATGGAGCTATAAAAACTCAAGAGGAATATAACTCGAAGCTCGAGGAGCTAGAAAGGCAACATCAAATCAACATGGCTAAAATCAAGTCAGATGCTGCTGTATCTAATATTGACGACGCTATCGCTCAAGTTGACCCAGTCCAAGCTTTGGCTAATGAAAATGCTAGAAAACTCGCTTTAATTCAAGAGTTCGAGAATCAAAAATGGCTGACAGAAGAAAACGCGATCGCGCTACGAGAAGCTGCTAATCATCAGTATGAACAGAACCGCATCAATGCTCAATGGGAGATATGGCGAAATCAGAATGATGCTAACGAGTTTTTGGCGTCATCACTTGAGGGATTAGCAAGCAGTGCGACAAGCACAATATCAGGGCTTATGTCTGGCACGATGACAGCAACACAGGCGATGCAAAATTTTGCTAACGTTATACTGAATGAAGCGATTGGCTCGCTTGTGCAAATGGGTATGCAATACGTTAAAAACGCAATTGTAGCTAAAACGACATCAGCATCAACGACGGCGGCTCAAATTTTGGAGGCTGGCACTTTAGCTGCGGCATACCAACCTGCGGCAATGTATGCATCTATTGCTACGCAAGGCGCAGCAGCAACTACAGGCGCAACATCGTACGCAACAGCCATTGGTTCGATGAAAGCGCTTGGTATAGCCGGAGCTAGAAAAAATGGCGGACCTGTTGATGCTGGTTCAATGTACCGTGTTGGTGAGGGCGGTAAGCCAGAAATATTAGTTGCTGGCGGTAAACAGTACTTAATACCGGGCGAAAACGGGCGAGTACTGAGTAATCGTCAAATTACTAACGGTAAAGGTGGTTCAAGCGTAAATCTTACTATCAACATGCCAATAAATATCGGTGACAGCGGCGGAATGTCAGAGCAAGACGGGCAACAGCTAGCTAAAAATATCGAGCAAGCTATCCGTGCGCAGATTATGAAAGAACAAAGACCAGGCGGACTACTAAATCGGCGTTGATTTACTAGCTGAAATTTCATACCATTAATTCAAATTTTAAAAGGGTTGATGGTATGAAAAAACTTGTTATTATCGGTTTAGTTAGTCTTGCTTTATTCGGTTGCGGAGAAGATAAGATTACAAAAGAGTTCCTTGTAGGTGATTGGCGGTGCAAAGATAATCAGTATCAAAGACACAATGTCGGAGCTAATGAAGACTTGGGTGATCCTGTGTCATCAATTGAGGACACTACAACATTCAGAATAATTAATAATGAACTTTATCAAATAAGCAAAAAGACAGAAAATACCCTTATTGATTTAAGTAAAATTGACTCAACTGAAGATGAAGTATCTGATACCTATAAAACTCATATTGTGAATACCATAAAGGCAATTGATAAAGATACATTTAAAACAGTACTAATAACAGAAATAAAGGATATTAACAATGACACAAATATCATTAATTTTAGAACAAAACTAGAAACAGTTTGCACAAGAATAAAATAACCTACATTAACCACTGGTGACTAAGAATGGCAATAAAAGTAAAAGGTGTTAGAGGATGTATAAAAGGTTTAGATAACACCGTAAACAACATAATCAAAAATAAAGCGGTTAAAGCCATGCATGCGTCAATCATTATAGGAGCTAATCAAGCGGCGCTTTATACCCCAATTGACACATCTAACTTAGTTAATTCGCAGTATAGAGAAGTAGTCGTAAATGGTACCCGTATAACTGGGCGAGTTGGCTATACCGCCGCTTATGCCGCATATGTCGCTGATCCAAACCATCCAATGAAGTTTAAGCGTTCTACTGCTAAAAAGGATTTTTTAAATAAAGGATTTGAAGATGTTGAAGACCAAATAGTAAACATCTTTAAAAAAGAGCTATTCAGTTAAATTGTAGTGTGTACTTGCACAAAGATTTACTACAAAGATCCTAACTAGTGGCTCAAATTGAGCTACTAAAATATAAAATAGAGACCGCCCTAATTGGCGGTTTTTTATTGAGTGAACACACTAAAGTGTACACTTGTGAATAGTAAACCATTAAGTGTTCACCGCTCAAACCCTTTTAGAATAAGGCTTAAAATAAGTAGTGAACACCGTGTATACTTTTTTATAAAATTTTATTTTTATGGGGGGGAGGTATAAAAATCTAAACCATAATTAATGGACACCAATCGCCTAGGTAAATTTTTGCACGGGCAAAATTCTAAAACCGATTTTTTTACCCTTACAATTTGGCACGGTAAAATTATCTAATGTAGGGGGTCACTTTTTATTTTAGGTATACGTTTAGGTATACGATTCAATTTTTAAAAGTTAATCTTTCAATATTTTCAGTGTATTTACCTATATGATTCTGTTTCCCTTGGCCCACCAAATCAACTCTTTTGTTAATTGTAAAGCAAAAATAACCACCTTATTGATAGACGGTAAATCAAGTCAATTCCAATAACAATCCAAAAATAAAAATTTTAATAAAATCAATGGCTTTTCTGAACGTTTTTTGAGTGATATTTTCAACCTTAAGCCTTAAAAGTTTAATTAACTTAATTACACTTTTATATATAATAACGTGATGTTAAAACTTAATTCTTACTAAAGAATTGATGAATAAAGTATATCATTAAGCAGCCATTACTCGACAAGATAAATAAAACAGTAAAATTATTTATTGATGAATTTAGTAAACTACCCCCCCAAATGTATTAGTTGAAGGAATTGATCGTACACCTGCAAATGATCGCTTATCAGCTGAACAGGCTATGTAACTACCCCCTAAAATAGTACAGCAAAAAATAGAAAATTCTCTATGATAAAAGTAAAAGAGGATTCAATTATGAAAAAAATGACTGAACATCAAATTGTAGCTATTTTAACAGAAGCAGAAGCAGGTATTCCTGTCAAGGAACTCTGTCGTAAATATGGCATGGGTAATTCAACTTTTTATAAATGGCGGGAAAAATATGGCGGTATGGAAACTTCAGACATCAAACGTCTAAAAGAACTCGAAGCGGAAAACCGCAAGCTTAAGCAGATGTTTGCCGAACTGAGCTTAAAATCCCAGCTTCAGGAAGAAATCATAAAAAAGCTTTAGTGCCCACAAAGG
>NZ_LZGV01000001.1:0-1100 GCF_001690265.1 Gilliamella sp. HK2 | reverse complement strand
CGCTTTTAATGCATTCTTAGTTCATCTTCTTCTATCGGTGGGTATCCTGACCATTCGCTAGGGTGATTGGACGCTCCCATTTTTAACGCGTATTTACGCCATAATTGCGCACGGGGAATATCTTGCTCTTCGCGTTTATAATAGTGACTTAACGACGTTATGATAATGTGATTGCCTTGAATGGCTTCTTTGGTCAATATGCGCTCTTTTAATGTTGATTGTTCGCCAACTGTATTGCCCAGTAATATATCAAAGGTGTCTCTTGGCCAAAGCGTAAAAGAGATAATTCGTGAACCATAGAGCATATTTAAATTGTAAAAATCTTTCAGATAAAAGAAATTATCATAGATCAAATCTTCATCGCACACCTTTTCATGAGCACTATATTGGGAGCGATATTTGGTTTTTTGGCGCTTCAATTGAGTATTAAAGTCATATCGATTAGACATTATTACATCAATCAATTGCCATAAGTTATCATCGGGCTGCAATTGATAAGCTTGCTCAAGTAAGGTAAAGGCTTTATATTCATCGACTTTGGTACCTAAGCCTTGCATATACATAAACGCTAATGTCCTTATTGCTGGGACAAACTGTTGGTTTGCTGCTTGTTCATAAAGCGTAAAGGCATGATTTTCATTTTTATCAACCCCAATACCAAACAGATAAAAATAAGCCAAATTGGTTTGCGCTAGGGCATGCCCTTGGTTGGCGGCTTTTTGGTACCATTCAATGGCTTTTTGTAAATCAGGCTCGACCCCTTGGCCATATTCACTCAAGGGGTAAACTCCACGGGGATAATATTCAATGGGTAAGCTCATTTTGTCGAATCGGGCAAATTGTGCTTCGATTTTAGGTAGTTCAGGGTCGATATTGTTGCCATTTTCGTCAAAAATATACAATCGAGGCGCTTTACCGCCTGATGCGTTTTCGTAAATATAACCAATACTATTTTGAGCATCGGCATTGCCTTGAGCAGCCGCTTTTTCAAACCAACTTAAAGCAATCGGAAAGTTGTTTAACTCATCACGGTACATTGAGCCTAAGTTATATTGTGCTTTAGCCAGTCCCTGAGCGGCCGCTTTTTCAAATAATAGCCG